>JAHEDN010000121.1 GCA_024641225.1 Burkholderiales bacterium
TGGCTCCGTCGTCGCTGCGGAGCGCTGCGGCGATCGCCTCGTCCGGGGCCTTCATGCTGACCCTGCGACGAGGACACGGGCGGCGTTCTTCGGTGCAACTGGCGATCGGTGCCGATGGCGCGATTCGAGACGGCACGGACGCTGTTGACGACGCAGCCACCGTTCGGTATTGCGACCCGAATTTCGTATGCCTGCAGACCGCCCGCGGTCCGCTGGCGCTGTGGCCAGATTCGATGGCCGCGGCCGCCTGGCGCAGGCTGGCCGTTGCCTGCCGCTGGCCGCACCAGCGCGAGGGGGCCGTGCGGTTGGCAGACCGGCGAACTAAATGAGCTGGCACTGGTCTGAGCAGGCGGGTTGGCCGGTCTGGCGGGACGGCACCGATCGATGAGCGAGCGCGACGTCGATTGGCAGCTCGTCGAGCGGGTGCAGCGCGGCGAGAAGCGGGCATTCGACCTGCTCGTGGCGAAGTATCAGCGCAAGCTGTTTCGCCTGCTGTCCCGCCTGATCCGCGACCAGGCGGAAATCGAGGACGTGGCTCAGGAAGCGTTCATCAAGGCCTATCGGGCACTGCCTAACTTTCGGGGCGAGAGCGCGTTTTACACATGGCTGTACCGAATCGCGATCAATACGGCGAAGAATTACCTGGTGGCGCAAGGGCGCCGGGTGCCGACGCAGACCGAAACGGAGATCGAGGACGCCGAGAACTTCGAGGACGGCGAATCGTTGCGCACCGAGGACACGCCCGACCGGATGCTGCTCTCGAAGCAGGTTGCGGAGGCGGTCAACCGGGCCATCGAGCGGCTGCCGGAAGACCTCCGCACCGCGATCGTCCTGCGCGAACTCGAGGGGCTGAGCTACGAAGAGATCGCCGTTTCGATGAACTGCCCGATCGGCACGGTCCGTTCGCGCATCTTCCGTGCCCGCGAGGCGGTAGCCGAGGAATTGCGGCCGATCCTGGAAACCAACAAGGACCGGCGCTGGTGAGGTAGCTGATGAACCCCGAACGAAGCGATCACGATCACAATGGTGCGGCCCGGCCCGACAGCAGCGGCGTCGAAGAGTGCGCGCAGGGCCTGTCCTGCCTGCTGGATGGTGAACTCGAGTCGGGAGAGTGCAGCAGCCTGATCGAGCGTCTCCGCCGCGATGAGGGCGCCTGCCGGACATGGGTGCTGCTCAACTGCGTCGGCGACGCCATGCGCTCGGCTGAGGTCGCATCTTTTCATTCGCACGGTTTCGTCGCGCGGGTGTCGGCAGCGCTGGCTCGCGAGCCCACGGTGCTCGCGCCGCGTGCGCTGCCACCGCGCTCAGCGATGCGCCGCTGGCTGTTGCCCGGCGCCGGCGCAGTGGCTGCGGCCGTCGTCCTGATCGCGATCGGCCTGCCCTCGCGGCAGGCGATCTCGCCCGAGGCAGCAGTCGCGGGCGCCGCGCCGCCTGCGCCTACGCTGGCCGCAGTGCAGGCGCCGATGCAGGTCGACCGGTCGCCGCAACTCGAGCGCTACCTGGCCGCGCATCGGGAGCTTTCGGAGCCCACACTGATGCCTAATTCGACACCGTACGTCAGGACTTCCGGCGCGGTGCTGCAGCAGGAGGGTCGCTGATGCTGCGCTCGGCCTCGCTGAATTGGCGAGGGCTCTGCTTGGCGATCCTGCTGTTGGCCTTTCTCTCCGCGACGCAGGCGCAGGAGCGGGCGGGCGGCGCGGCGAACGGGGACTCGATCGACGCGCGCAGTCCGGAGCAGTGGCTGCAGATCGTCCAGCAGGCGGCGCGGCGGCTCGACTATGCCGGAACGATGGTCTACCAGCAGGGCGCGGACGTGCGGATGTCAAGGGTCGTGCATGTCTTCGATGGCCAGGTCTCGCATGAGCGCCTGCAGCCGATGGATGGCCGGCCTCGCGAGTTCATCCGCCGCGCCGACGAGGTCAAGTGCCTGATCCCCGAGGCGCGGCGGGTGGTCGTCGAGCGCAAGTCGAGAGCCGAGTCGTTCCCCGGATTCACGGCCGCGGGCCCGGCGGAACTGCTGCAGCACTATTCCGTGAGAATCATCGCCCGGGAGCGCGTCGGCGGCCTCGACTGTCAGGTGCTCGAGATACAGCCGAACAAGAGCGACCGTTATGGCTACCGGCTCTGGGTGGATCGGGCGAGCGGCCTGCTGATTCGCTCGCAGACGCTGAACGAGCGCGGCGAAGCGCTCGAACAGATGGCCTTCGCCGATTTACGCATCGGCGGGATCGATCGCGACCAGCTCAAGCCGTCGTGGTCGACCGACGGCTGGAAGGTCGATGAGGTTGCGCATCGCCCGATCGACCTGCGTGAACAGGGCTGGCGTCTGGTGCCGCCCAGCGGCTTCAGACCGCTGTATGCCGTGCGCCGTCCGATGGCGGGCGGGCAGGCGCTTCAGGCCGTCTACTCCGATGGCCTGGCGTCGCTTTCCGTCTTCATCGAGCCCGCCTCGGCGTCGTCGTCGAGCGAGGCGCTGCCGCAGCGCGGCCCGATCAGCGGCTATGTCCGACGCATGGGCGACTCGGTCGTGACCGTGGTCGGCGAAATTCCCGCCGACACGGCGCGCACCGTAGCCCAGGCGGTCGAACATATCGACCGCTGACATTCTTCCTTCTGCACCTTTCGTTGATGAACCAAATCATGACCCAACCGATATACCGATCACTCCTCGCATTTTTCCTTGTCCTGGGTTTGAACCTTGCGCCGGCGCAGGCCCAGTCGCCGGCTGCGCAGTTGCCCGACTTCGCCGACCTCGCCGAGCGGGTAGGCCCGGCAGTAGTCAACATTCGTACGACGGCGCGGCTCGATACGATTCACGGCCGCGGGCTACCGCAGATCCCTGGCCTGGACGAGAACGACCCCTTCTACGAGTTCTTTCGCCGCTTTTTTCCACAGCAGCAGCCCGGGCCTCAGCAGCGTCCGGGACCGCGCGGCGATCGACAGGTGCCGCGCGGACTCGGCTCGGGATTCATCGTCTCGGCCGACGGCTACGTCATGACCAACCACCACGTGGTGGAAGGCTCGGAGCAGATCACCGTGACGCTGGCGGACAAGCGGGAGTTCAGTGCCAAGCTGATCGGTTCCGACCAGCGCACCGACGTTGCGCTGCTGAAGATCGATGCCTCGGGACTGCCGGCGGCGAGGATCGGCGACTCGAACAGGCTGCGTGTCGGCGAATGGGTCATCGCCATCGGCTCGCCTTTCGGTCTCGAAAACACGGTCACCGCGGGCATCGTCAGTGCGAAGGCGCGGGAAACGGGCGAGTTCCTGCCGTTCATCCAGACCGACGTCGCGGTCAACCCGGGCAATTCCGGCGGACCGCTGATCAACATGCGCGGTGAGGTGGTGGGCATCAACTCGCAGATCTTCACGACCTCAGGCGCGTTTGCCGGCATCTCGTTTGCCATCCCGATCGACGAGGCGATGCGCGTGCAGGAACAGCTGCGGGCCTCCGGCCGCGTCATCCGCGGCCGCATCGGCGTGACCATCGGCGGCGTGTCGCGTGAAGTCGCGGAGGCGATCGGGCTGTCGAAGGCGCAGGGTGCGCTGGTCACGAACGTCGACCCGGACGGGCCGGCGGCCAAGGCCGGTATCGAGGCAGGTGACGTCATAGTGCGCTTCGACGGGCGTTCGATCGACAGCCAGTCGGACCTGCCGCGGATCGTCGGCGGCACCCGGCCCGGGTCGAAGGTCTCGATGAGCGTCTGGCGCAAGGGCGTCCAGCGCGACCTGCAGGTGGCAGTGGGCGAGATGGCGCAGGAGCAGCAGACGGCTCGGACCGGCGAGCCTGCGCCGCGCAGCGCCGCGCCGGCGAATGCACTCGGCCTGACCGTTTCCGACGTGCCGGCCGAGCGGCTGAAAGAACTGAAAGTAAGGGGCGCCGTGCAGGTCGAGGCGGTCGAGGGTCCGGCGGCCAGCGCGGGGCTGCGCAGCGGCGACCTGATCCTTTCGGTCAACAATGCCGACGTCGTCAATGCCAGGCAGTTCAACGAGCAGGTGGCCAGGCTCGACCGCAAGCGCAACGTGGCGCTGCTCGTCCGCCGGGGCGAGGCGACACAGTTCGTGATCGTCCGGCCGGCGGACCGCTAGAGGCGGTGCGGCAGCGCGGCCACGCTAGAATGCGCGCCGCGGCCAGTACGAGGGGGTGACGCCGGCGGCGCACCCCCTTTGCTTTGCCCGCGCTGGTACGCGCCCGGCCTGCATGCCCATGCATGGGCCCCCGCGGGGGCCCGGCGGCGCCGCCTGTTCAGGACGTCAATGCAGCACATTCGCAACTTTTCGATCATCGCGCACATCGACCACGGCAAGTCGACGCTGGCCGACCGGCTGATCCAGCGCTGCGGCGGGCTGGCCGATCGGGAGATGGAAGCGCAGGTGCTCGACACGATGGCGCTGGAGCGGGAGCGCGGCATCACGATCAAGGCGCAGACCGCCGCGCTCGAATACGCTGCCGCCGACGGCCGGCGCTACAACCTCAATCTGATCGATACGCCGGGGCATGTCGACTTCTCCTACGAGGTCAGCCGATCGCTTTCCGCCTGCGAAGGCGCGCTGCTCGTGGTGGATGCCTCCCAGGGCGTCGAGGCGCAGACGGTGGCCAACTGCTACACGGCGATCGAGCTCGGCGTCGAGGTGCTGCCGATCCTGAACAAGATGGACCTGCCGTCGGCCAACCCCGAGCAGGCGCGGGAAGAAATCGAGGACGTGATCGGCATCGACGCGGGCGATGCGGTGCTGGCCAGCGCCAAGACGGGGCAGGGCATCGACGAGATCCTCGCGCGGATCATCGAACGCGTGCCGGCGCCGAAAGGCGACCCGGCCGCGCCACTGCAGGCGCTGATCATCGACTCCTGGTTCGACAACTATGTCGGTGTGGTGATGCTGGTGCGCGTGTTCAACGGCACGGTCAGGCCGAAGGAGCGCATCCTGTTGATGGCCACCGACGCGCACCACCTGGTCGAGCAGGTCGGCGTGTTCACGCCCAAGTCGCGCGGCCGGGAGCAGCTCGCGGCCGGCGAGGTCGGCTTCGTGATCTCCGGCATCAAGGAGCTGCGCGATGCCCGGGTCGGCGATACGGTGACCCACGCGCTCAGCCAGTCGAGCAAACCGGCGACGGGTCCATTGCCGGGCTTCCGCGAGGTGAAACCGCAGGTTTTCGCCGGACTGTATCCGGTCGAGTCGAACCAGTACGAGGCGCTGCGCGACGCGCTGACCAAGCTGCAGCTGAACGATGCGGCGCTGCACTTCGAGCCCGAGGTGTCGCAGGCGCTGGGCTTCGGATTCCGTTGCGGCTTTCTCGGCCTGCTGCACATGGATATCGTGCAGGAACGGCTCGAGCGCGAATACGACATGGATCTGATTACCACCGCGCCGTCGGTGGTCTACGAGGTGCTGCTGCGCGACGGCACGGTGATCCAGGTCGAGAATCCGTCGAAGCTGCCCGACCCGGCGAAGATCGAGGAGATCCGCGAGCCGATCGTTCACGTGACGATCTTCGTGCCGCAGGAGTACGTGGGCAGCGTGATCACGCTGTGCACCGGCAAGCGCGGCATCCAGACCAACCTTGCCTACCACGGCCGGCAGGTGCACCTGCACTACGAGCTGCCGCTGGCCGAGATCGTGCTCGACTTCTTCGACAAGCTGAAATCGGTCTCGCGCGGCTACGCGTCGATGGACTACGAGTTCAAGGAGTACCGCGCCGCCGATGTGGTCAAGGTCGACATGCTGATCAACGGCGACCGTGTCGATGCACTGAGCGTGATCGTGCACCGCAGCAACTCCCAGTACCGCGGCCGGGAGATCGCGGCGAAGATGCGCTCGATCATTCCGCGGCAGATGTACGACGTGGCGATCCAGGCCGCGATCGGCGCCAACATCATCGCCCGGGAGAACGTCAAGGCGCTGCGCAAGAACGTGCTGGCGAAGTGCTACGGCGGTGACATCACGCGCAAGAAGAAGCTGCTGGAGAAGCAGAAGGCGGGCAAGAAGAGGATGAAACAGGTCGGCTCCGTGGAGATACCTCAGGAGGCGTTCCTCGCCATCCTGCAGGTCGAGGACAGATGAACTTCGCCCTGATCCTGTTCGTCGTCCTGGTGGTCAGCTTCGCGATGTGGCTGCTCGACATGCTATGGCTGAAGAAGCAACGGGTTGCGGCGGCCGACGAAGCGCTCGCGCAGTTCGACGCGCGCAACGCGGGTCGGTCCGGCACCGATGCGCCGGCGCTCGCAGCCGAGCGGTCGGCGATGGCCGGGCGGCTGACGCAGCGGCCGTGGTACCTGGAGTACACAGCGAGTTTCTTCCCGGTCATCCTGGTCGTCTTCGTGCTGCGCTCGTTCCTGGTCGAGCCCTTCCGGATTCCGTCGGGGTCGATGATTCCGACGCTGCAGATCGGCGACCTGATCCTTGTGAATAAGTACCAGTACGGAATCCGGCTCCCGGTCATCCACAAGAAGATTGTCGAACTGGGCTCGCCGGCGCGGGGCGACGTGATGGTGTTCCGCTTTCCGCACAACCCGTCGCAGGATTACATCAAGCGGGTCGTTGGCCTTCCAGGGGATCGGGTGGAGTACGCTGACCGTCGCCTGTCGATCAACGGCGAACCGGTGCCGGAGCAGCCGATGCCGCGCTATTTCGAGGAGGAGCGGGTGCAGTATTACGCTCAATTCCTGGAAAGGCTGGGCAGCGCGGAACATCGCATCATCCTGAGCGAGGGTCCCGGGGTGCCACCGATGCGCGCGTTCGTGCACACCCACCCGCAGGCGTGCAGGTACAGCGCTTCCGGCGTGGCCTGCACCGTGCCCGCCGGGCACTATTTCGTGATGGGGGACAACCGCGACAACAGCGAGGACAGCCGATTCTGGGGGTTCGTTCCGGACGAAAACATCGTGGGCCGCGCGTTCTTCATCTGGATGAACTTTGGCAATATCGGCCGGATCGGCGGATTTCAGTGAGCCTGGACAGGCCATCGGTCAGCTCGGGAGGAGCAATGCAGGGAACGATCAGCACCAGCAAGCGCCAAGGCGGACTCGGACTGATCTCGCTGATCTTCGTCGGCCTGATCATCATCGCGCTGCTGATCGTCGGCGCCAAGCTGGTACCGGCGATTACCGAGTACATGGCGATCGAAAAGGCGATCCAGGCGGTCCGCAACGAAGGGGAAACGGTGCCCAAGATCCGTTCGGCGTTCGACCGATACGCGGATGTGGACGACATAAAGTCGGTCCGCGGCAAGGATCTCGACATCACCAAGGAGTCCGACAAGGTAGTGAT
>JAHEDN010000454.1 GCA_024641225.1 Burkholderiales bacterium
CCATGAAACGCCGCGGCGGGCGCGCGGCGCGGGCCGCGGCAGGCTGAGAGGCGCGGCCGATGCGGATGCTGCTGTGGCTTTTCGTGCTGGCGGCGCTCGGCGTCGTCGTCGCGCTCGCGGCGCAATTCAACGACGGCAACGTTGCGATCTTCGTGCCGCCGTACCGGATCGACCTGTCGCTCAATTTCTTCCTGCTGCTGCTGGCCGTGCTGCTGCTTGCGGTCTACTGGCTGGCGCGGCTGCTTCATGCGCTTGCCGAATTCCCGCGCCGGGTCGCGGCCTACCAGGTCAGCCGCGACGTCACCGGCAGCCTGCGTGCGCTGCGCGTCGCGCTGCTGACGCTGCTCGAGGGGCGTTACGCGCGGGTCGAGCGCGCGGCGCGCGATGCGCAGGTCTCGCCCGAGAGCGCGGCGCCTGCCGCGCTGCTGGCGGCGCGCGCCGCGCACCGGATGCAGGAGTACGAACGCCGCGACGACTGGCTGCGCCAGGCCGAGGGCGACGGCAGTGTGCAGATGGCGCGGCTGGTCGCCAGCGCCGAGATGTGGACCGAGACGCGCGAGACCGAGCGCGCACAGGAGGCGATCGCCGAACTGCAGCGCAGCGGCGGCCGGCACATCCACGCCTCGCGCATCGCGCTCGGCGTCAACGCGCAGGCGCATCGCTGGGACGAGGTGCTCAAGGGCGTGCGGCTGCTCGGCAAGCGGCGTGCGCTGCACGAAGCCTCGGCGCAGGGCTACCGGCTCGCCGCCTACCGGGGCCGGCTTGCCGATCGCAGTCTCGACGCCGATGACCTGGTCGCCGAGTGCCGGCGCATTCCCACCGACGAAATGCGACGCCCCGAGCTGGCCGCCGAGGCGGCACGTCTGCTGGCCGCGGTCGATCGCGGCGCGGTCGCTGCCGAACTGATCGAAGCGGCGCTCAAGGAAGGCTGGGACGCGCGACTCGTCGAGCTCTATGGCCGCATCGACGCACCGCCTTATCGTGCGCGCATCGAGAAGGCGAGCGCGTGGCTCGCCGAGCATGCCAACGATCCGGCGCTGCTGCGTACGCTCGGCCTGCTGTGCGAGCGCGAGCAACTGTGGGGCAAGGCGATCGGCTACCTCACCGAGAGCCGCAGCCTGCAGCCGAGCGCGGAGACGTCGCTGGCGCTGGCACGCATCGCCGAGGCGACCGGTGACGAGGCGACCGCGCGGCTGCGCTATCGCGAAGCGGCGTTCGGCTTCGCGCGCGAGCGCACCGGGACGGAAGGCGAAGGCGCGGCGCCGCCGTAGCGACGCTGCCTGCCGCGAGCACCGCGCGCCGGGCGTGCGGCGGGAATGGAACCGCTATACGCAGCGCCCGCCGTCGACCTCGAGGCAGGCGCCGGTGACGAACGCGGCGTCGTCGGAGGCGAGAAACAGGCACGCGTTCGCGACATCGGCCGGCTTCGACATGCGGCCGAGCGGAATCGAGGCGAGGAACTTCCTGCGGTTCTCCGGCGTGTCGGGCAGGCCCATGAAGTGCTCGAGCAGGCCGGTCTCGCCGATCACCGGGTTGACGCAGTTCACGCGGATCCTGTCCGGCCCGAGTTCGGCCGCCATGCCCTTGCTGGTGATGATCACCGCGCCCTTGGTGCCGTTGTACCAGACCAGTCCCGGCCGCGGTCGCACGCCGGCGGTGGAGGCGACGTTGACGAACACGCCGCCGCCCTGCTGGCGGAAGTACGGCACCACGTGCTGCGCGGTGAGGTAGATGCTTTTCACGTTGACCGCGTAGATGCGGTCGAACTCCTCCTCGCCGACCCCGAGCAGCGGCTGGTTGCGGTGCGTGGTGCCGGCGTTGTTCACCACGATGTCCAGACGGCCGAAGTGCCCGAGCGTCGCGGCGAGAAGCTGCGCGACGTCTGCTGATTTCGACACGTCGCCGTGGACGAACTGCGCACGCCCGCCGCGGTTTCGGATCGCCGCCGCCACCCGTTCGCCGGCGTCGCGTCCGATGTCGTTGACGATCACCGCGCAGCCTTCGGTGGCAAACCGCTCGGCAATGCCTTCGCCGAACCCCGATCCTGCACCTGTGACGATGGCGACCTTGTCCTGCAGCCTTCCCGTGCTCATGTCAGCTCCTTGCGAAAGAAATCACGCGCGGGT
>JAHEDN010000455.1 GCA_024641225.1 Burkholderiales bacterium
GCGCTCGCCGCCACGGCACTCACCGTGCGCGCGCTGCTGCGCGACGACGATTCGTCGCGATGAGCGCCGCCCGGCCAAGCGTAGGCGCCCGGCCCTGCAGGCCGCGTTTGCAGGCGAAGGGCGGACGATGAACCCGGTCGCCGACGTCTGGGTCTATCTCGCCGCGTCACCGCTGCTGTGGCTGACGCTGACGCTGGCGGCATACATCGGCGCGTTCGCGCTGTACGAGAAGAGCCGCTTCAATCCGCTCGTCAACCCGGTGGCGATCTCCGTGATCCTCATCACGGGCCTGCTGCTGATGACCCGCACGCCCTACGCGGCCTACTTCGAGGGCGCGCAGTTCGTCCACTTCCTGCTCGGGCCGGCCACCGTTGCGCTCGCGGTTCCGCTGTTCGAGCAGATCCCGAAGCTGCGCCGCGCCTGGTTCGCGCTGACGGTCGGCCTGCTGGTCGGCGTCGTCGTGGCGATGGTTTCCGCGCTGGTCATCGCCTGGCTGCTTGGCGCATCGAACGCAACCATCGCGTCGCTGGCGCCGAAGTCGGTCACCACGCCAGTGGCGATGGGCATCAGCGAAAAGATCGGCGGCATCCCGTCGCTGACCGCGGTGATCGTCGTGCTGACCGGCATCGTCGGCGCCGCGCTGGGCCGCTTCGTCTTCGACGCGCTGGGCGTGAAGAGTCCCGCGGTACGCGGCTTCGCGATCGGCCTCGCCGGCCACGGCCAGGGCGTCGCACGCGCCTTCATCGTCAGCGAGGAAGCCGGTGCCTTCGCCGGCCTGGCGATGGGACTCACCGCGCTGGCCACCGCGCTGATCGCGCCGTGGCTGGCGCCGTGGATCATCGCGCTGCTCCGGTAGACGGGCAAAGCCGCTTCACTCAGCCAAGCCACGGGCATCCCGCGCCGCGGCGGCAGGCGTCTCAGTTTCACCTGCAGCCGCGCCAGCATCACTGCCCGGCGCCGACGGGAAAGCAACCCGTTCGCGGGCGCCTTGTCCTGCGACGGACGTGGGCACGATTCGATGCCGCCGCTTACATCGACAGCGATCCCTCGCGAAAGTCGGTCCGGTCGAGCCACACGTTGACCAGCACCGGGCGGCCGCCGCACGCGATTTCGCGTGCCTGCTGCAGCACGGCGGGCACTTCCGCCGTCTTCTCCACCACGAGTCCCGCGGCGCCGAGACCTTCTGCCACGCGGTGGTAGTCGGTGCGCGCGAGCACGGTGCCGACGTCGTCGTGCAGCAGCTTGACCTGCTCGCGCGCGATCTGCGACCAGCTGGCGTCGTTGCCGACCACGGCGATCACCGGCACGTTATGGCGCACGAACGTGTCGAACTCCGCAAGGCCGTAACCGCAGGCGCCGTCGCCCCAGATCAACCACACCTCGGACTGCGGCCGCACGAGCTTCGCGCCGAGCGCGAAACCCGCGCCGACGCCGAGCGTGCCGAAGGCGCCGGGGTCGAGCCACGCGAGCGGCCCGCGCGGCCGCACGATGTACGAGGCCGTGGCGACGAAGTCGCCGCCATCGGCGACCATCACCGCGTCGTCACCGGCCGCAGTATCGAGCGCGCGGAAGAACGCCAGCGGGTTGACGTACTCGCCGCAAGCCGCGGCCTGCACGTCGATCTCCTTCTCGCGTGCCTCGTCACGCGCACGCAGCTGGGCAACCCAGTCCGGCCGCTGCGCGCGCGTGCCGAGCCTGCCCGCCAGCGCGATCAGCGTGAGGCCCGCGTCGCCGATCGCCGCCACCGTCGGCCGCCGGTTCAGCCGCGCCTCGCTGCGGCTGCGGTTGGCTGCAACGAGTGCCGCGGAGCGACGCACGTGCCTGCCATAGTCGAGCCGGAAGTCGCACGGCACGCCGGCCAGCAGCACGCAGTCCGCCTCGCGCAGCGCATTGCGTCGCGCATGGCGCATCTGCAACCGCGAATCGCGGCCGAGCAAGCCGCGCGCCATGCCGGACAGATAGACCGGAACACCGAGTTGCTCGACCGCGGCGGCGATCGCCGCAGCCCGCTCCACCGCCAGCAGCGCCTGGCTGCCGATCACCAGCAACGGCCGCTGTGCCCGCGCCAGCAGATCCGTGGCCCTGCCAATCGCCCGGTTCGTCGCCTGCGGCGCGGCAGGAGCG
>JAHEDN010000456.1 GCA_024641225.1 Burkholderiales bacterium
GCAGCAGACCCTCGCGCTCGGTGGCATTGACTTTCGCCTGTCGCGCACCGCACGCACGAAAGTCGAGGGTGAACTCATCGAGCAGGCGATCGCCAACCTGAATGCCAAGGTGGCCGCGGCTGCACGGACGCTGAACGTGCCGGTCGAGCGCGTGCGGCTGGAAGAGCTGAACTTCGGCGTCGCGCCGCCACCGGTGCCGATGCCGCGTATGCGCGCCGAGATGGCGGCGGCGCCGCCGGTCGCGGAGCCGCAGTTCGACGCCGGCCGCTCGCTGCAGCAGCTGACCGTGACCGGCAAGGCGCGCCTGTTGCCGCCGTAACCCCGTGCGCGGCTTGCGGATACCATAGGCATTGTCCCTTCACCGGCTGCCGCAGTGTCCGCCTATCCGCATCCAGTCATCGCCCGCGAGGGCTGGCCGTTCGTGTTCGCCGCGCTGGCGGCGGCGGTCGCAGTGTGGGTACTGGCCGGCTTCATGTGGTCGGTGCCGCTGTGGCTGGTGGCGATCTTCGTCGTCCAGTTCTTCCGAGATCCGCCGCGCGAAGTCCCGCAGCAGCCCAACGCCGTGCTCGCGCCGGCCGACGGCCGCATCGTCAAGGTGGAGAAGACGCGCGACCCGTACACGGAGCGCGACACGCTGCTGATCAGCGTGTTCATGAACGTGTTCAACGTGCATTCGAACCGCTCTCCGGTTGACGGCGTCGTCGAGAGGATCGACTACGCGCCCGGCAAGTTCATCAACGCCGACCTCGACAAGGCCTCGACCGAGAACGAGCGCAGCGCGATGGTGCTGAAGCTCGATGGCGAGCGCATCACGGTGGTCCAGGTGGCCGGGCTGATCGCGCGCCGCATCCTCTGTTACGTCAAGGCCGGCGACCGGCTTGCGCGCGGGCAGCGCTACGGCTTCATCCGCTTCGGCTCGCGGGTCGACGTTTACCTGCCGCTCGCGGCGCGACCGCGGGTGGCGGTCGGCGACCGCGTCGCGGCAACGAGCACGATCCTGGCCGAGCTCTGAGAGATGCGTTTCCGCCGCCGCAAGCCGCGCCCGTTCGTTCGGCCCACCCTGCCAGTGACCGACGAGATCGTGGCGCGGCCGCCGGCGCTGCGCCGGCGCGGCATCTACCTGCTGCCCAACCTGTTCACGATGGCGGCGCTGTTCGCCGGGTTCTTCGCCATCGTGCAGGCGATGAACCAGCGCTTCGAGGCCGCCGCGATCGCGATCTTCGTGGCGATGGTGCTCGACGGCATGGACGGCCGGGTGGCGCGGCTGACCAACACGCAGAGCGCGTTCGGCGAGCAGCTCGACTCGCTTTCCGACATGACCTCCTTCGGCGTGGCGCCGGCGCTCGTGATGTACGAGTGGGTCCTCAGCGGGCTCGGGCGCTGGGGCTGGGCCGGCGCCTTCGTCTATTGCGCCTGTGCGGCGGCGCGACTGGCGCGTTTCAACGCCAACCTCGGCGTGGTCGACAAGCGCTTCTTCCAGGGCCTGCCGAGCCCGGCGGCGGCGGCGCTGATCGCCGGCTTCGTGTGGCTGGCCATCGACAACAAGTTCCCCATCAAGGACGCAGCGATGCCATGGGTGGCGTTCGGCTTCACCGTCTATGCGGGCCTGACGATGGTCTCGAGCGCGCCGTTCTACAGCGGCAAGAGTTTCCACGTTGCCCGCAGCGTGCCGTTCTGGGTCATGGTGGCGGTGATCGTGCTGATCTTCGTAGTCTCGAGCGATCCGCCAATCGCGCTGTTCACGCTGTTCTGCTGCTACGCCGTGTCCGGCTACGTGTATTGGGCCTGGCGCTGGTTCCGCGGCGAAACCAACCCCGCGCGGCCGGTGCCGCCGGAGCCCGGTTCTCACTGAGGCGGTCTTCGCGCTTCGGTTGTGCGCGCCGGCGTTTGCACCTATAGTCGCGGCCATGCTTGCGCAGGAAATCAGCTCCCGCCTTACCGCAGTCGGCCTCGGCCTGCTGTGCCTACTGCTGCGCCCCGCGCGCAGATAACCCCCTCCCCACAATTCGAGTTCTTCTGGCCGCCCGCGTAACGCCGGCGGCGCGAATACCGTTTGGAGAGCAACCATGGACCGCCTGATCATCTTCGACACCACCTTGCGCGAC
>JAHEDN010000122.1 GCA_024641225.1 Burkholderiales bacterium
GCCCGACTGCTCCCGCTTGGCCCGAATGTTCATCCCCTCGGTGGCGGCCGCAGCAAGGAAAGTCTGCTCCTGCGCGGCGCCGGGCGCCAGCGCCGATGCAGGCGATGCACGACGCCCGCCGGGGTGCATCGCCCGGGCGCCGGCGTGGCGCTGTCGGGTGACGTCAGTCGATCTTCTTCAGCGACTCGCGGATCGTCTCGACCAGCTGCTCGATCTGCGGCTTCTCGATGACGAGCGGCGGGCTCATTGCCAGGATGTCGCCGGTGAAGCGCACCAGCGCACCGGACTCGAAGCACCTGACATGCGCCTCGAGCCCGCGCCGGGCCGGCGCTCCCGCGCGCGGCTCGAGTTCGATGCCGCCGACCAGGCCCAGATTGCGGACGTCGATCACGTGTCGCGCATCCTTGAGCGAGTGCAGCGCCTGCTCCCAGAAGGGCGCAAGGTCGCGCGCGCGGTCGAAGAGCTTCTCCTGCGCGTACAGCTTCTGCGTTGCTACCACCGCCGCGCAGGCCAGCGGGTGACCGGAGTAGGTGTAGCCGTGCAGGAACTCGATCGCTCCCTCGGGGGCGCCGTTGACGATCGCGTCGTGCACTGCGTCGCTGGCCAGCACTGCGCCGAGCGGCACGGCCGCATTGTTGATTGCCTTGGCGCAGGTCAGGATGTCCGGCGTGATGCCGAAGTAGTCGGCGGCGAAGGGTGCCCCGAGCCGGCCGAAGCCTGTGATCACCTCGTCGAAGATCAGCAGGATGCCGTGCTTGCGGCAGGAGGCGGCGAGCTTCTCCAGATAGCCCTGCGGCGGGATCAGCACGCCGGCGCTGCCACCCATCGGCTCGACGATCACTGCCGCGATGTTGCTGGCGTCGTGGAACGCGATCAGGCGGTCGAGTTCGTCGGCGAACTCCGCCCCGTGCGCCGGCTGGCCGCGCGAAAAGGCGTTGCGCGCGAGATCGTGGGTTGAGCGGATGTGGTCGACGCCTGCCATCATCGCCGGCCAGACCTTGCGGTTGCCGGGAATGCCGCCTGCCATGGTGCCGCCGATGTTGACGCCGTGGTAGCCGCGCTCGCGGCCGATGATGATGCGCCGGCTCGGTTCGCCGCGGGCGCGGTGATAGGCGAGCGCCATCTTGAGCGCCGTGTCGGCTGCTTCCGAGCCGGAGTTGACGAAGAACACATGGCGCATCCCCGCCGGCGCCACGTTGGCCACCGCGGTGGCCGCTTCGAAGGCCAACGGATGGCCGACCTGGAACGGCGGCGCAAAGTCCATCGTCGCCGCCTGCTTCTGGACCGCCTCGACGATCGGCTTGCGGTTGTGCCCGGCATTGACGCACCACAGCCCGGCCGTGCCGTCGAGGATCTGGCGACCGTCCGGCGTCCAGTAGTGCATGCCGTCGGCCTTCGCCAGCAGCCGGGGTGCCGCCTTGAACTGCCGGTTGGCGGTGAATGGCATCCACCACTCGTCGAGCGAGACCATCGTGCCGGTCAGCGGATTGTCGAGCTTCATTCAGACCTCCGTTGCGAATACATGTCACGGCGGGCCGCACCCGGTGGGCGGCTGCGTTCCGCGTGCCGGCCCCGCGGGCGCCGGTCAAGGCGCGAGACGGAACGAGTCGAAGAACGTCTCCAGCGCCTGTGGCGGAATTTCGCCCTCCGCGCCGAGCGCGACGAGCTGGAAGAGCTGATCATCGACTACGTACAGGCGCACTGCAAGTCGCGCCGGCCGGCCGCTGCCGGCCGTGCCCGTTGCGTCGAACGACTGCGCGGCCCGCAGCATCCGCGTACCCAGGCCTGCGGGGGCGCCGGCGCCGATGGGCTCGACCGGCCCCGCCTGAACGTTGCGCAGCAGCCCGTCGCTGAACCACGCCACCGTGACTGCCAGTGCCGCCGGCGATTCGACTGCGAACGGCGGCAGCCGCACGCTGCCGACCGCGAACAGCGACGCCCCCACGCCGGTCGACAGCATCGACATCTCGGCGCGCACCGGCCCGGCCGGGTGATCGAACGCGATCTCGCGCGTGACTTCCTGCGGCTTGTCCGGCAACGCCACCACGTACCGCGCGTCCGGCTGCCGATACTCGCGCCAGTTGAAGCGCGGGCTGCAGGCGGCGATCAGCGCCACGCAGGTCGCCGCGACGGCGATTCTGAGCGGCCTCATGACGAAAAAAGCCGGGCTGCCCCGGCTTTGCGCGGCAAGCGACTTGCCTACTTGCGGGTGCGGGCAGCCGCTTTGGCCGCGGCGTCTTCCTTCTTCTTGACCCGAGTCGGGCGGGTCTTGCCGTAACTGCCGTTGTAGATCTTGCCGCGCCGTGTGCGCAGGTCGCCTTTGCCCATGATGTCGCCGTTCCTTGCTCGTTCTGGGGCGGCAAGTATATCGGCGCCTGCAGGCCACTAGACTTGCGTCACGCAGACCAACGTCGAGCATGTCATGGCCCTCGTCGTCTTTCGTTCCAAAGCCGCAGGCGAGATTTTCATGTTCGCCGAGACCGCGCGCCGCCTGCTGGCGATCATCGGCAAGGGGGACACCGCACGCGGGGTGATCAGCGCCGAGCAGGTCGCCGATGCCCTCGCAAGGCTGACAGCGGCAGTCGAGGAGGAAAAGGCGCAGATCAGGCAGGCCCGCGAAGAGTCTGAAGCGGCGCAACGGCGCGGCGAGGCTGCCGCGGATGAAGCGGCACGCGCGATCACCCTCAGCCAGCGCGCCCACCCCCTGCTCGAAATGCTGCGAGCCGCCGAACGCAAGCGCGTCGATGTGACCTGGGGCGTGTGAACGCTTACATCGTTATTATCTGAATGCTGCCGGTAGGCGGGCGCAGCGGGTCGCCAGGCTGGCCGGGCGGCTGCAGGAACAGGGAGCGCAGTTGGGGCTGATGCCTTTCTCGTCGGCACGGGGCAGGTGGGCAAGGAACGGCCTGATCGTCACGGCGATCCTGCTGCTTCTGGCAGGCGGCCTGTTCGCGCTCGGCGCGGCACGCGAAGATGCGATGCTGCACCAGCGGTACACAAGCGTCCTCGACCTGGCGGCGCGATCGCTCGACGCGCAGCAGGCAACGGCACACGTCCACCAGAACCTGGCCCGCATCGCCGGACGCGGCGCGGATAAGTCGCTGCAAAGCGGCCAGCTTGGCGCGGCCCTGCAGAATCTGGTCGACAGCCTCGAGGCGCTCAGCGCCGAACTGGCCGAACTGCGCAAGTTCGAACCGGAAACGGCCGCGGGCAAGGAACTGGCGCGTGCTGGCGAAGCCACAGCGCGCCTGCTGGCGCTGGCCCGTGAGATGCAGCGCCCAGCGGCCGCGGCAGAGCCGGTGCAGCTGCGCAGCCGGCTGATGGACACCGCCGAAGGCGAACTGGAGACCATCAATAACGCGCTCGGTGATCTGCTCGTTGCGCGACGCGCGCGCATTGACGATGCGGCGCGGCTCGAGCAGCGGGCCGACCACTTCGCGCGTATCAGCGTGTTCGCGGCTGGCGCGCTGGGCCTCGCGCTCGGGCTGATGCTGACACTGGTGGCGTGGCGCTCGATGTCGACCAATGCGTCGCTGATGACGCAACTGACCCAGCTGGCCCGAGAGGACAGCCTGACCGGGGTGGCCAACCGGCGCACGCTCGACGAGCGGCTGCCCCAGGAGATGGCGAGGGCGATTCGGCACAAGTACTCGCTGTCGGTGGTGATGATCGACCTCGACTACTTCAAGCGCTTCAACGATCGCCGCGGGCACGCGGCCGGGGATGCCTTGCTGCGCGACTCCGCGCAGGCCTGGCTGCGCCAGCTGCGGCCGACCGACCTGCTCGCCCGCTACGGCGGCGAAGAGTTCACGTTGGTGCTGCCGGTGTGCGGCGAGAATCAGGCCGAGCACATGGTGGAACGGCTGCAGCCGCTGGTGCCTGAAAGGCAGACGTTCTCGGCCGGAATCGCCACGTGGAACGGGCTCGACAGTCCGCAGGAACTGCTGGCGGCGGCCGACCGCGCGCTGCTGCAGGCCAAGCGTGGCGGGCGTAACCGTATCGTTGTCTCCGGCCGCGAACCGCAGATCTCGCTGCCGCTGCGGCTCGCCTCCTGAGGAGATGGCCGCTTTGTGCCATCGTCCGCGGTCATGAGCCTGTCGAGCCGCCTCAAGGGCGAATCCTGCAGTCGCAGCGGGCACTCGGTCCGATGAGTGCGGGTCCCGCCGTCCTGCTTGTCGAGGACGAGCCGGCAATCGCCGATACCGTCGTCTATGCGCTGTCCACCGACGGCTTTGCGCCGCGCTGGGTGGCGAGCGGCGAAGCGGCGCTGGCGGCGGCGGCAGGCACGCACTTTGCCCTGGCGATCATCGACATCGGACTGCCCGACATCAACGGGCTCGAGCTGTTTCGCCAGCTGCAGCGCGCCTATCCGGCGCTGCCGGTGATCTTTCTCACCGCGCGTTCCGGCGAGATCGACCGCGTGGTCGGGCTCGAAATGGGCGCCGACGACTATGTGGCCAAGCCGTTTTCGCCACGCGAACTGGTGGCGCGCGTGCGCACGGTTCTGCGCCGGGCACAGCGGGCGGCGGTTGTGGCCGGGCAGCCGGCCGCGCCAGCGGCGTTCGAGACTGATGACGAGCGCAAGCTGATTCGCTTTCACGGTACCGCGCTCGACCTGTCGCGGATCGAGTACCGGCTGCTCAAGGTGCTCGTCGAGCGGCCCGGTCGCGTCTACTCGCGCGACGAGCTGATGGAGCGTGCCTGGGACGATCCCGGCGCCGCTTTCGACCGCACGGTCGACGCGCACGTGAAGACGCTGCGCGCCAAGCTCCGCGCGATCGCGCCCGACGAGGATCCGATCGTGACGCACCGGGGAATGGGGTATTCGCTGCGCGAGGAAGGACGTGAAAAGTGAAGCGTGAAATGTGAAACGCGGCACGGCCCGGCGAGCATCGGCAGCAGGCCGTCAATGATTTACCTTTCCCATTTCGCTTCGCCAACGAATGACCCGCCGCTCCACCGTCTTCATCGGCATCTTCGTCGTTTATCTGGCGGCGGTCGGGCTGCTGCTGTACCGCGTCGCCGCCGACATCGATCCGCGCTACCGCGAGTCGGCCGAGGAGTCGCTCGTCGACACCGCACAGCTGCTGGCGACGTTGCTCGAGCGGCGCACGTTCAGCGGCGTGATTCCGACCGACGAACTGGAGCGGACGCTGGCCCATTTGGCAGAGCGGCCCGTGTACGCGCGCATCTTCGGCATCGAGAAGACGCGCGTGAACCTGCACGTGTACGTGACCGACCGCAACGGCATCGTTCTGTTCGACTCGCGCGGCCGTGACGTCGGCAAGAGCTATCTGGACTGGCGCGACGTTCGCCTGACGCTCGCCGGCGCCTACGGTGCGCGCACGACGCTGGCCGACGACGACGACACCGGCTCGGCGGTGATGTACGTCGGCGCGGCGATCCGTGAGCGCGGCGACGGCGTGAGCATCGAGGCCGGCGAGGACATCGTCGGCATGGTCGGCGTCGGCAAGCCGATCGAGTCGTTCGCGCCCTTCATTGCCAACGCGCGTGCCAAGCTGGTCCAGGTCGTGTTGATCTCGGTCGGTGCCCTGCTGGCCGCGCTCGCGCTGTCGGCGATCTGGCTGCTGCGTCCCCTCGGACTCATCGGCGACCTGTGGCGCGCGCTGCGCCAGCAGGGCGGACCGCTGTCGGCGCGCCTGCGCCTGATGGCGCATGCGTTGCGCGCCTCCGTGGCCGAAGCGCGCGATGCGCTCGCAGGCCGCAGCTACGCCGAGCAGTACGTGCAGACCCTGGCGCACGAGATCAAGAGTCCGCTCGCCGCGATCCGTGGCGCCGCGGAACTGCTGCGCGAGCCGATGTCGGAGTCGGCGCGGGCACGCTTTGCCGGCAACATCGAGGAGCAGGTGGCGCGGGCGCAGGACCTGGTCGAGCGGATGCTCGAACTGACCCACCTCGAGCGGCGCGGCTCGCTCGAAAGGGTCGAACTGGTGTCGCTGGCGCAGGTGGTTCGCGTGGTGGTGACCGAGGCGGCTCCGATCGCCGAGCGCAAGCACATGCGCTTCGAGGTCGATGTCCCCGAGCCGCTGCTTGCCAGCGGCGATGCGTTCCTGCTGCAGCGGGCGATCTCGAACCTCGTGCGCAACGCGATCGACTTCGCGCCGGCGCATTCGTCGGTCGAGATCGCCGCGCGCGAGGCAGGGCGGCAGATCGAGCTGACGGTGCACGACTTCGGGCCGGGGCTGCAGCCGTTTGCGCAGCGACGGGTGTTCGAAAAGTTCTTCTCGACCGCCCGGCCCGATACCGGCAAGAAAGGCACCGGGCTCGGACTCGCGTTCGTCCGTGAGGTCGCAGCGCTGCATGGCGGCGCTGCGCGACTAGCGAACCACCCGGAAGGCGGCACGGTGGCCACACTCGAGTTGCCGATCGCTTCGGCCACGTAATCGACGCGGCGGAACAACCGCGGGCGCAAGCGATCGTACGCTTGGTAGCTGATTAGGAGGGATAGCCCGTGACCCGCAATGCACTCGGCCGCTTGCACGACTTGGCATTGTTCGTAGGAGCCGAGGAAGACTTGCGCACGCACCTCGGAGAGCTCGTTGCTCTCGCCGCCTCGGTCACCGACGCAGCCAACTGCTCGATCATGCTGCTATCGGAGGGCGACAACGAAACACCACGGCTAAAGCTTTGGTGTTCGACCGAGGCGTTGCCCTCCTCGGCCTGGGACGAGATGCCGGGACGCGGCGAGTCGATTGCCGGCCGGGTGCTCGCTCAGGGCGCACCGCTGCTCATTGCCGATATCCGTGCCTCCGAGTTTGCGTCGCTCGCCAGGCAACGCAGCACGCTGGGCTTTAGCTTTATCTGCGCACCGATCGCGGTCGGCCGGCATGTTATTGGCGTCATGAATCTGTCGAGTCGGCTCGATTCGGCGCCGTTCGACGAATCCGATCTAGCCCTGGCGGAAATCGTGGCGGCCCTGATCGCCAAGTCCGTGCAGGTCGAGCGGCTGCAGACGTTGCTCAGATCGAGGGTGGCGCACCTGAGCCTTGCCAAGGAGGAGAAGGCGGTCGTCGCTCGCATTACGGACGGCACGGTGCCCCCGGCGCGCGTCGCCAAGTTGCTGGCGAAGAGCTTTTTCAGGGACCTGGCCGCCGCCGGGTTCGAGCCGGGCCAGATCATCGAGGCCGCCT
>JAHEDN010000457.1 GCA_024641225.1 Burkholderiales bacterium
GCCGATCGCTGGCAACGCGCATCCGTGATCGTGCCGGCCGTGATCCCGTGCGGCGAATGCGGCCCGTGCAAGCGCGGGCGCCCCAACATCTGCCGCGCGCAGAAGATGCCCGGCAACGACATCCAGGGCGGCTTCGCAACACATATCCGTGTGCCGGCCGCCGGGTTGTGCCCGGTCGACGAGAAGCGACTCGCGGCGGCCGGACTCGAACTCGCCGACGTCTCGGTGGTGGCCGACGCGCTCACCACCCCGTTTCAGGCCGTAACCCGTGCCGGCGTCACCCCGGGCAGCCTGGCGATCGTGGTCGGAGCGGGCGGCGTGGGCGGCTACTGCGCGCAGGTGGCGGCCGCGTTCGGCGCGAAGGTGGTTGCGATCGACGTCGACGACGAAAAGCTCGACGCGCTGCTCGGTAACGGCGCAGACCTCGTGCTCAACGCACGCACGCTCGAGCACAAGGCGCTCAAGGCCGCCGTGTCGAAGTTCGCCAAAGACAGCGACCTGCCCGCCACCGAGTGGTACATCTTCGAATGCTCGGGCACGGCCGCGGGCCAGCTCACCGCCTACGGCCTGCTGGTGCACGGGGCGACGCTGTCGGTCGTGGGATTCACCCTCGATCGCGTGGAAGTGCGCCTGTCCAACCTGATGGCCTTCGACGCGCGCGCGATCGGCAACTGGGGCTGCCCGCCCGAGCTCTACCCCGGCGCACTCGAACTCGTGCTCGAGGGCAAGGTCAAGGTCAAGCCCTTCATCGAACCGCACCCTCTTGACGACATCAACCACGTGTTTCACGCCGTGCACACGCGCGAGATCAAGCGCCGCGCCGTGCTCGTGCCCGCCAACTGAAGCCGCCCCCTGACATTGCAGCGAGAGCAAACATGACCAACGCATCCAGCCAACTCAATGACCACAACCTGCCCCAGTTCAGCGCCGCCGGCGTGCGCTTCGAGAAGCGCCCGGCGAAACGACCGGACGGCTCCGTTGCGCAGGGCCTCTACAACGCCTGGATCTGGCTCGACAATCCGACCCAGTTCAATTCGTACACGACCGAAATGGTCAAAGGCGTGATCCTCGCGTTTCGCGCCGCCTCGAATTCGCGCGACGTGGTCTCGGTGGTGTTCACCGGCACGGGCGAAAAGGCCTTCTGCACCGGCGGAAACACGAAGGAATACGCTGAGTACTATGCCGGCCGCCCCGAGGAGTACCGCCAGTACATGCGGCTGTTCAACGACATGGTGAGCGCGATCCTCGCCTGCGACAAACCGGTCATCTGCCGCGTGAACGGCATGCGCATCGGCGGCGGTCAGGAGATCGGCATGGCGTGCGACTTCACCGTCGCGCAGGATCTCGCCCGCTTCGGCCAGGCCGGCCCCAAGCACGGCTCCGCGCCGATCGGCGGCGCCACCGACTTCCTGCCCGTGATCGTGGGCGCCGAGCGCGCGATGGCCGCGTGCGTTCTGTGCGAGCCCTTCTCCGCACACGAGGCCTACCAGATGGGGATGCTCACCGACCTGGTGCCGGCGCTCAACGTGGACGGCAAGTTCGTCGCTAACCCGCTGGTCGAAACGCAGCGCCTGTATGACGAATACGGGCGACTCGCGTTCGGCAAGCCCAAGACGGGCGCGGCGCTGGCCGAAGGCAAGGCGCTGCTCGCGCGCGGCAAGGTCGATCTGTCGATGCTCGACGCACGCGTCGAGGATCTGTGCTCGAAGCTGCTGCTCACGTTCCCGGACTGCACCACCAAGACGGTGGAGGAACTGCGCAAGCCCAAGCTCGACGCTTGGAACCGCAACAAGGAAAACTCGCGCGCCTGGCTCGCGCTGAACATGATGACCGAGGCGCGTGCCGGTTTTCGCGCCTTCAACGAGGGGCCGAAAGACAACCGCGAGGCGGATTTCGTCGCCGTGCGCCAGGCGATCGCCGCCGGCGAGGGCTGGAGCGCGGCAATGACCGAGCGCGTGCTGCCGAAGGCGAAGAAGTCCGCCTGACGGGCGGGCAACTACGCAAACCGGGAACGAGGCATGAACTCAACCGCACCCGCACCCACGCCGCTCGCGGTGTGGCTCGAGCGCGACGCATCGCTGCTGCGGCTTCGGCT
>JAHEDN010000458.1 GCA_024641225.1 Burkholderiales bacterium
AGTTCAGGATTCCCTACGCGTTGATCGGCGGCGTCGCAGTGGCATCGGCGGGCCTGCTCGTGGTCGGCCTGGGCATGGTCGTGCGCGGGCGAAGACGCCCGATCGTGAGCGGCCGCGAATCACTGCTCGGCGCGCGCGCGGTGGCGATCGACGCGTTCGACGGCGCCGGCTGGGCGCGCGTGCAGGGTGAACGATGGCAGGCGCACTGTGCGCGACCGGTGGCGCGCGACCAGGCGCTGCGCATTACCGCCGTCAACGGTCTGGTCTTGGAAGTAGAACCCGCGGACAGCGCGGACACGGGAGGTTGAACATGTGGTTCCCTATCGACATCGGTTTCGGCGTGGGCGCGCTGATCATTCCGCTGGTGCTCGTCATTGCGTCGCTGCGTATCCTGCGCGAGTACGAGCGCGGCGTGGTCTTTCTGCTCGGGCGTTTTCAGCGGGTGAAGGGGCCTGGCCTGGTCATCGTCATCCCCGGCATCCAGCAAATGGTGCGTGTGGACCTGCGTACGGTCGTGCTCGACGTACCGAGCCAGGACGTGATCTCGCGCGACAACGTGTCGGTGAAGGTGAACGCAGTGGTCTACATGCGAGTGGTAGACCCGCAGCTGGCGATCATCCAGGTGGTGAATTTTCTCGAGGCCACGAGCCAGCTGGCCCAGACCACGCTGCGCGCCGTGCTCGGCAAGCACGAGCTCGACGCAATGCTGATCGAACGCGACAAGCTCAACGTCGACATCCAGACCGTACTCGACAAGCAGACCGACGGCTGGGGCATCAAGGTGGCCAACGTGGAGATCAAGCACATCGACCTGAACGAAACAATGATTCGCGCGATCGCGCGTCAGGCCGAAGCCGAGCGTGAGCGCCGCGCCAAGGTGATCCACGCCGAGGGCGAACTGCAGGC
Organism: Burkholderiales bacterium; assembly: GCA_024641225.1. Taxonomy (GTDB): domain Bacteria; phylum Pseudomonadota; class Gammaproteobacteria; order Burkholderiales; family Burkholderiaceae_F; genus JADJWR01. Next base: position 907 of record JAHEDN010000458.1, read on the forward strand.
GTCGGTAAAGCTGCTGCAGGCCGCCGAGATACTTGCCGAGCGCACCGAGGCGATGCAGCTTCGCTACCTGCAGACCCTCACTCAGATCGCAGGCGACAAGTCTTCCACAATCGTATTTCCGGTGCCGTTGGACGTGATCGGCCCGCTGCTCGAAGCCGCACGCAAGATCAAGGGCTGATCGAGCCAGTTGGAACGGTCGAGCCTGGCCGCCGGCTGTGGTTCGCCCACGAACATGCCCTGAAGCCCGTCGCAGCCGATCGTACGCAGCAACGCCGCCTGGGTTTCGTTTTCCACGCCCTCGGCAACCACGCGCTGGCGCAGGCTGTGCGCCATGGCGATCACCGCGCGCGTGACCTCGAGATCGTCCTTGTGCTCGACCAGTTCGCGCATGAAGCTCGGGTCGAGCTTGACCTTGTCGAAGGGCAGTCGCCGCATCCAGATCAGCGACGAGTACCCCGTGCCGAAGTCGTCGAGCGTGACACCGGCGCCGAGGTCCCTAATGCGACCAAGCAAATCGGTGCTGCGTGCGACGTCGGCCACAACCGTTGCCTCGTTCACCTCGAGCTCCAGATGGCCCGGCGGCAGCCCGTTGCGAAGCAGTGCGGCGGCAATGTCCGCGAGCAATCCCGGATCGCGAAGTTGTCGCGCCGACAGGTTCACCGCAACCGGAATGCGCACGCCGGCGTCATGCCAGGCACGCGCCTGCGCGCACGCCTGCTGGATCACCCAGCGGCCGATCGAGACAATCAGGCCCGTTTCCTCGGCTATCTTCAGGAACGCCTCTGGAGTCACCTCGCCGCGCTGCGGATGGAACCAGCGCAACAACGCCTCCACGCACACGATCTTTCCAGTGGCTGCATCGGCCACCGGCTGCCACGCTAGCCTGAGTTGCCCGGCGTCGAGCGCGCGCCGCAGCCCGGTCGCGGTCTGCAGGCGCTCGTAGGCGTTGGTGTGCAGGTCGGGCGAGAAATACCCGACTCCGCCGCCACCGCTCGCCTTCACCCTATACATTGCCAGGTCGGCCTGCTGCAGCAGCATTTCCGACTCGGCACTGTCGTTCGGGAACGAGCTGATGCCGATGCTGGCCGACAGCGCGAACTCGCGATCGTCGACCACAATCGGCATCGAGAGCGTGTCGAGCAGGCGCCGCGCGGCTTCCTGGGGTGCTTCGGCATCGAAGTCCTCGATC
>JAHEDN010000459.1 GCA_024641225.1 Burkholderiales bacterium
AAGCCCGCGATCGTCCGGCGCAGGAGATCCATCGGCTCGCCGCTCATTTCCATGCCGCAGCCGAGGCCGTGGGAGAACGCGATGACGCCGTCGACGTTTGGGTAGGCCGCCAGCCGCTCAGGCGTGAAATATTCAGCTGCCTTGCGCACCACGGTGGCCGAGCAGTTCACGGTCGAGCAGATGCCGATGTAGTTGCGTGTCGCAACCCGCCCGTCGTCCCGCACGATCCCCTGGAACGTCGCGCGCTCGGCCTCAGGCAGCATGTCGACGGGCTGGTACTCGCTGGCGTGAGCGGGGTCACGGTCGAACTCGCGGAACTCGGTGTTGTGATTGTGCAGCCAGGTGCCCGGCGCGATGTCGTCGGCCGCGAAGCCAACGACGACGTCGTACTTGCGGACCGGCTCGCCCTTGGCGATCGGCTGCGAGGCAATCTTGTTGCCGGCCGGGATCTTGTCGCGCGCTTCGACCCCGAGGCCGTTGATCATGGCGCCACGTTCGATGACCTCGCGCGCCACCACGGTGTTGTCGCCTGGATGCAGCCGGATGACGGAGCCTGTGACTTTCTTCTGGTCGAGTTCGAGCATGGCGGCTCCTTCAAAGGGGTGATTTCGCTACTTAGGCGCGAAGGTTCCCAGGTCGGCACATGCATGCCGCCCGGGAACGCTCGCAGTCGTTGTTTCTCGGACCCGCGCCTTAGGCGGCGAGCCCCGGCATGGCGAACCCGGAGGCGTCGAGCTTCGCGACGAGGTCTTTCTGTTCGTCCGCCGTCAGTTCGACCAGCGGCGGGCGCAGACGGTTCCATTCCGGGTCGCGGCCGTAGTGCGCGATCGCGGCCTTGAGCGCCGGGATCATGACGTAGGTCTGGAAGATGCCGCGTGTCACGTTCAGGCCTTCCTGCTGGGCATCCGCGTCATCGTCCTGCCAGGTGGCGGCGAGTTTCGCGATCGGCCCCGGATTGACGTTGGCCGTGGCGCTGATGCAACCCGCGCCGCCGGCACGCATTGCCTGGAGCAGGAAGCTTTCCGAGCCTGGATAGACGTCGAAGCCCTGGGCGGCGAAGTTGTCGATCATCGCCTTGGTGTTCGACCAGTCGCCCGAACTGTCCTTGGCGCCGGCGACGATGCCCGGATAATCCTTCAGGAGCCGCTCGATCAGGCCGAGCGGAATGCCGACCTGGGCGACGGGGGGAATGTGGTAGAGGTAGATCCGGAGCCTGTCGTCGCCGACCCGCTGGATGATCTCCGAGAAGTTGCGGTAGAGGCCTTCTTCCGGGACGCCCTTGTAGTAGAATGGCGGCAGCATCAGGACGCCGCCGCAGCCGAGTTCCACCGCGCGCTTGGTCAACTCCACCGAGTCGTCGAGCGCGCAGGCGCCGGTGCCCGGCATCATCCGCTCCGTCGGCAGGCCGGATTCGGCGAGCGCGTCGAGCAGGCGCAGCTTCTCCCGGGTCGACATCGAGTTGGCTTCCGAGTTCGTGCCGAACACGGCGAGGCCGACGTTGTTGTCGATCAGCCATTTGCAGTGCTTGACGAGCCGTCCGGCATCGGGCGCCAGGTTGGCGTCGAATGGAGTGACAACGGGTGAAAGAACGCCTTTCATGGCGGGGTTGTTGGACATTGGGGTCTCCCGGGGCGGTGGTTTCTGTCAGGTGCTGGCGGTACCTAGTGTTCGATGCCGAGGCTTACCATCCAATCGCGGGCGGGCAAACGGATAAGGGTGTTTGATCAGCACGCGTGCGACGTATTGGTGAAATGCGCTCCCATTGATCATGCACGGTCGCTACGGGTAAGGACCCCGGCTCTTCGCGCTACCGCGCTTCGGCCGTTGACGCAGACTGTGAGGGTAGCTGTGGGGTACCGCCCCGAGGGCTTGCGTTCCCGGACAGCGCGCCAGCGCTGAACCGGGATCTTTCGTGTCGCCCGACAAGTCGGACGGCACGACCCGCCGGCGTCTCAGACCGGGCAATCGGGTGGGAACTTCGGCGCGCGTTTCTCGCGGTGCGCGGCAAGGCCCTCGCGCACTTCCTCGCCCGCGAAGCCCAGGATCTCGAGCGCCGTGGAGGTGTCGAAGATCGGTCCCGCCTGCCGTAGCCAGT
>JAHEDN010000460.1 GCA_024641225.1 Burkholderiales bacterium
CGCGCAGATGCAGTCCATAGCGCGCGAGTTCAACTACTCGGAGACGACCTTCGTGCTGCCGTCCGCCGATGCGCGCCACGCCGCGCGCGTGCGCATCTTCACGCCCGGCGGCGAACTGCCATTCGCGGGGCACCCAACGATCGGCACCGCGTTCGCGCTGGCGACGACCGGCGCCATCGCCCGCGACGTGGACGAGATCGTGTTCGAGGAAGGCGTCGGCCCGGTGCCGGTGTCCATCTTCCGCGACGGCGGCCGCGTCACGCATTGCCGGCTGACCGCGGCGCAGCTGCCCGAATGCGGACCGCCGGCGCCGGCGGCGGGCGCGCTGGCCAGGATGCTGTCGCTGGCCGAGGGAGAGGTGCTCGAGGGCGCCGCCTGCTGGTCGTGCGGCGTGCCGTTCCTCATCGTGCCGGTAGCCGGCCTCGATGCACTGTCGCGCTGCGCACTCGATCTGCCGGTGTGGCGCGAACTGCTGGCCAGCTACCCGACGCAGAAGGTCTATCCGGCGGCCCGCATCGATCCGCTCCACTGGCGCGTGCGGATGTTCGCGCCGGGACTCGGCGTGGCGGAGGACCCCGCCACGGGCTCGGCGGCCGCCTCGTTCGCCGGCTGGCTGTCGGCGCGCATGCCGCACCCGGCAGATGGCACGGTCGCGGTGCGGCTCGAGCAGGGCATCGAGATGGGTCGGCCAAGCGAACTCGCCGTCGAGTTCGATCGCAGCAACGGGGCGATCACCGCGGTGCGCGTCGGCGGCGCTGCGGTGATGTTGGCCGAGGGGATCCTGACTTTATAGGTGGCACGCCGCCAGGCTTGACGTTTACGCGCTGCCGGCGCCCTCTCCGGTCTTGCCCTCGCCCGCTGCGGCCTCGTCGCTTTCTCCGCTGGCCGGCGCCTCCGCTCCGTCTTCGGGCGCGTCCTGCGTCTTCGCTTCCTTGCTGGCCGCCTTCTTCTGCAGCTTTTCTTCCTTCTTCCGCTTCTTCGCCAGGTCGCGCTGGCGCTTCTCGAACGAATAGTTGGGCTTGGCCACGCCTGCTCCCGTGCTGTCGGGCCCGCCGCGCGGGCCGCAATTGCGATGGCCGGCATTTTACGGCCTCGCGGCACCCCGACGCCGTGCCTATTTCGTCCGTCGCAATCGTTCCGCCAGCCCGGCAAACGGCTGGTGCGTCGCCGGCGCCTCGGGTTCCGCCCAGCCGCTGGCCGTCCGACCCGCATTGTCGAGCTCGCGCGCGTGCTCGTTCTCGTGGCAGTAGATGCACAGCAACTCCCAGTTGCTGCCGTCGGGCGGGTTGTTGTCGTGGTTGTGGTCGCGGTGGTGCACGGTGAGCTGCTGCACGGTGGACGGCGTGAACTCGCGCGCGCAGCGTCCGCAGACCCACGGATACAGCTTCAGCGCCCGCTCGCGATACGACTGCTCGCGCAGTTCGCGATTGCGCCGCGCCTCGGCGATGACGCGGTCGAGTCGGCTTGCGCCGGGGGCCGGGCGATCGGCAGGCATCGTTCAGTGATCCGTCGGAGAAGTGAGTGGCATGGACACCCGGTCCCGCTCAGCCCGGCGCGCGCGGCGGCCGGCCGGCCGGGGGCGACGCCTGCTCGATGTCGGCCTCGAGCATCGCGATGCGCTGGTTCAGGCGCCTGACCTCGCGCTCCAGCCGGGTGTTGAGCATGTCGGCATGCAGCGCCTTGACGAAGAGCACGATCAGTCCGGCCAGCAGCAGCAGCGCCGGCGGGTAGTAGATGCCGGTGAAATTGGCCAGCCGGTCGATCAGGTCGGGCCACAGGCCGAGGATCACCGCCACCGCAGCGACCGCGACCCAGAACAGGCCGTGCATCACGTACAGGTGATCGCGGCGCAGCAGCAGCAGGATGATCGCCGCGAGCGCAAGCCCGAGCAGGCCGGTGGTCAGGTTCAGATTCGCCATCGCGTCAGGTCAATCCGTGCGGATTCCGGGCCGCGTTCGCGGGCACGATCGCACGCGGGAGGGCGCCGTCATCGCTTCTGCACGCTGCCCGCTGCCGCGCCTCGCTCGGCATCGAGCCGGTCGCGCAGGCTTCGGTACTGCGGATTGTTGGGCTCGGCACGCATCGCCATC
>JAHEDN010000123.1 GCA_024641225.1 Burkholderiales bacterium
GCCGGTGGTCGGCGTGGCGCGTGCCGGGTGGCGGCGCAAGGAACTCGTCGAGCGTGCGCGCAGGAGCATCGAGGCGCACGGCGACGGGCTCGACGGGCGGGCCTTCGAGACACTTGCCGGCAGCCTCCGCTATGTCGACGGCGACTACCGCGACGACGCCACCTTCGCCAGGCTGAAGCAGGCCCTCGGTGGCGCACGCAGTCCGCTGCACTACCTGGCGATCCCGCCGAGTTTGTTCGGCGACGTGATCGGGCGGCTGCACGAAGCCGGTTGCACGGAGGGCGCGCGCGTGGTGGTCGAAAAGCCCTTCGGCCGCGACCTGTCGTCGGCACGCGCACTGAACCGGACGGTGCACCGCTACTTCGACGAAAGCGACGTGTTCCGCATCGATCACTTTCTTGGCAAGGAGCCGGTGCAGAACCTGCTGTACTTCCGCTTCGCCAATTCCTTCCTCGAGCCGGTATGGAACCGCAACAACGTCGAGAGCGTTCAATTGACGATGGCCGAGCGTTTCGGCATCGAGGGGCGCGGCAGGCTGTACGAGGAACTCGGCGCGATCCGCGACGTCTTACAGAACCACCTGCTCGAGGTCGTCGCCATGCTGACCATGGAGCCGCCCGCGTGCAGCGGCTGCGATGCCGAGCGCGACGAGAAGGTCAAGGTGCTGCGCGCGATCCGGCCGTTCTCGCGCAACGCGCTCATACGCGGCCAGTACGCCGGCTACCGTGGCGAGGACGGCGTCGATCCGCGCTCGCAGGTCGAGACCTACGCAGCGCTGCAGCTGCACATCGACTCGTGGCGCTGGGCCGGCGTGCCGTTCTTCATCCGCGCTGGCAAGAAGCTCACCACGACCGCGACCGAAGTCCTGGTCAACTTCCGTCATCCGCCGAAGCGCCTCTTCGACGAACCGGTGCCGCGCAGCAACTACCTGCGCTTTCGCCTCGGGCCGGACAAGGTGTCGATCGCCCTCGGCGTACGCGTGAAGAATCCCGGCGAAGCGATGGCCGGTCGCGAGATGGAGCTGTACGTCTGCAACGAAAGCACCGAGGAAATGACCGCCTACGAGCGGCTCCTCGGCGATGCGCTGCGTGGCGACCCGGCGCTGTTTGCGCGCGCCGACAGCGTCGAGGCGGCGTGGGAACTCGTCGACGAGATCCTTGGCGAGGCGAACAGCGTCGTGCCCTATCAGCCCGGCTCGTGGGGGCCGGACGCGGCCGATCGCATGGCCGGGCCTTACGGCGGTTGGTACAACCCAGGATGAGCGACGCCCGCACCGCCAGGCACGCCGCGAGCGCCCGTTCCTGAGCGGCCCGGGCCGGCCGCGCCTACTCGTTCTTTACCGCGTGGCCGCCGAAGCTCTTGCGCATCATCGCCAGCAGGCGGTTCGCGTAGTCACTGTGGCCCTGGCTTGCGAAGCGCATCATCAGCGCCAGGCTCATCACCGGCGCCGGCACACCGAGCTCGACCGCTTCCAGCGCCGTCCAGCGCCCTTCGCCTGAATCCGCGACCTGCGGGGCGATGCTCTCCAGCCCGGCATCCTTCTGCAGGAACTCGGCGGTCAGGTCGAGCAACCACGAGCGGATCACCGTGCCCTCGCGCCAGGCCTCGGTCACCGCGGCCAGGTCGAAGTCGAACTCGCGCTTGGCCTGCATCAGGGCCAGGCCCTCGGCCAGCGCCTGCATCATTCCGTACTCGATGCCGTTGTGGACCATCTTGGCGAAATGGCCGGAGCCGGAGGCGCCGCAGTGAACCCAGCCGCGATCGGCCACCGGCGCCAGCTGCTGCAGGATCGGCGTGATCTTCGCCACTGCTTCCTTCGGCCCGCCGACCATCAGCCCGTAGCCGTTCTTCAGTCCCCAGACGCCGCCGGATACGCCGGCATCGACGAGGCTCAGGTCGCGTTCGGCGAACGCGGCAGCACGCCGCACGGTGTCCTTGTAGAAAGCGTTGCCGCCGTCGACCACGATGTCGCCGCGCAGCAGCTGCGGCGTCAGCTCGTCGAGGACCTGCTGCGTGATCTCGCCGGCTGGAACCATCAACCAGACGACGCGCGGCGCGGGCAGCGCGGCGAGCAGCGCGGCGATCGAATCGACGGTCGCAACGCTGCTTTCGTCATCAAGCGCGGCGCGGGCATCGGCCATGGGGTCGAAAGCGGTCACGCGCGTGCCGGAACGCGCCAGGCGCCGTGCCATGTTGGCGCCCATGCGGCCGAGGCCGATCAAGCCGAAGTTCATCGTCTCTCCTTTGGCGGAAATTCGTCGACCTGGATCACGCGGTCGGCGGCGAGAAGATAGGCGAGCGCCGCCGCCGGATCACGCGACTTCGCTGCCGATTCCTCGATCGAGCTCGTGCGGCGCAGGACCTTGTTCAGATCGGGGACTTCTTCGGCCACCGCATCGGCAAGTTCGAGCGCATGCATCAGGTCACGAAGCCCTCCGCCCGTCGGCACCCCGATGTCAGGGCACAGGCGGGCAATCAAGGCGCGATTGTCACGGAGCGCATCGGCCATGGCGATCACGTCGCGGTCGCGCAGTGGTGCGAGATGCCGCGTGCGGCGCAGGATCAGCGGCGCCGCGACGCGCAGGGCGCGTGACGGCAGATTGGCGTACAGGTCGCGCAGCGTGGCGGCGGCGAGGTCGAGCTGCATGCGGATCGCCGCGCGCGCGCACGGCGTCATTTCCGGATCGCCTTCGACCTGGTAGCGCCACACGCTCGCCGCAGCGAGATACAGATACGACAGCACGTCGCCGAGCCGCGCCGACAGCAGTTCCATCCGTTTCAGCTTGCCACCGAGCAGGCCCATCACCAGGTCGGCGGTCAGCGCGTACTTCGCCGACACGCGCGCGATCAGCCGCGCCTCCCCGGCGAGTTCCGGCGGCGGCGAGCCGATCACCGGCGCCGACACCAGGCTCGCCCACGCATTGCGAAGCACGTGGCCGATGTGGGCAGCCAGCGCCTTGCCCAGCGCTTCGGGATTCTGCTTCTCGACCGCCTTCATTTCGGCCAGCACGTGGGGGTGGCAGCGCACCGCACCCTGGCCGAAGATGATCAGCGCGCGGGTCAGGATGTTGGCCCCTTCGACGGTGATGGCGATCGGCGCCTGCCGGTAGGCGACGCCGAGCAGGTTCTTCGGTCCGTAGATGATCGCCTTGCCGCCGAGGATGTCCATGCCGGCGTTGACCGCGCGTCGAGCTGCCTCGGTTAGGTGCACCTTCAGGATCGCGCTGGCCACGCTCGGCCGCTCGCCCTGGTCGAGCGCTGCGGCGGTGTAGCGGCGCGCCGCGTCGGTCGCATACAGTTCGGCGGCCATTTTCGCGATCAGTCCGGCAATCGCGTGGAACCGGCTGATCTGCAGCCCGAACTGTTCGCGAATGCGGCCGTAGCCGTTGGCCACGAAGAGGGCCGTCTGCTGCATCGACGCGCCCAATGCCGGCAGCGAGATCGCGCGGCCCGCGGCGAGGCTTTCCATCAGCATGCGCCAGCCCTGGCCGACCATGGGTTCACCGCCGATCACCCAGTCCATCGGGACGAACACGTCCCTGCCGCGGATCGGTCCGTTCATGAAGGCCGAATCCATCGGCCGGTGCCGATTGCCGATCGACATGCCGTCGGTCGGTACCGGCACCAGCGCGCAGGTGATGCCGAGTTCCTGTTCACCTTCGGGCCGGTTGGAGTCGATGGCGTTGAAGGCGAGCCCAACCACTGTCGCGACCGGGGCCAGCGTGATGTAGCGCTTGTCGAAGTTGACCAGGAAGCCGCGTACCGTGCGGCCGTCGATCTCGCGCTCGGTCAGCACGCCGCGGTCGGGAATCGAAGCGGCATCCGACCCGGCGTACGGAGAGGTCAGCCCGAAGCAGGGCAGATCGCGGCCGTCGGCCAGGCGCGGCAGGTAGTGCTTCTTCTGCGCGTCGGTGCCGTAGTGCAGCAGCAGTTCGGCCGGGCCGAGCGAGTTCGGAACCATTACGGTCACCGCCGCTGCACTGTTGACGGTGGCGACGCGCGTCACCACCGTGGCATGCGCGAAGTGCCCGAAGCCGAGACCTCCATACTCGCGCGGAATGATCATGCCGAAGAACTTCTTCTCGCGCATGAACTGCCAGACGTCGGGCGGCAGATCGCGTGCCTCGTCGATGGCGAAGTCGTCGAGCATCGCGATCAAGGCGCGAACCTCGTTGTCGAGGAATGACTGCTCCTCGGGCGTGAGCCGGTTCGGCCCGACGGCAGCGAGGGCATCGAAGTCCGGCCGGCCCGCGAACAGGCGGCCCTCGAAACCGACCGTGCCGGCCTCGAGCGCCGCCTTTTCGGTCTCGCCAATCGGTGGCAAAGCCCTGGTGAACGGGCCGAGGGCGAGGCGGCCCAGAGTGCTGGCGAGTCCCATTGTCGTGGTCTCCCGCAGTGTCGCGACGCTGCACGCGTGCGGCCATCGTACGGCACAGCTTCGTCGCGTCGGATGCGATAACGTTACGCGTCATCGCGCAGGCGTACCGTGCGCCTGCTCAACTGCGCGCTGGCCGGATCAGGCTTGCATCGCTGACCTGCTCGGGCTTGCCGTGAACCTGGAGCCGACGCTATGCACAGGAGCTACTACTTCCGGACACTCATGGCAGCAGTACTCATGTCGGGCTCCGCCGCGACCATGGCCGGCGAGGCCGACGTGGTTGCTGTCGACGTGCGCGCTTCGGGGTCGCAGGTTTTCAGTTTCGATGTCACGGTGCGCAGCAAGGACACCGGCTGGGACTACTACGCCGAACGCTTCGAAGTCGTTGCGCCGGATGGCGCCGTGCTCGGCACCCGGGTGCTGCTGCATCCGCACGAAACCGAGCAGCCGTTCACGCGTGAGCTGGACGGCGTGCGCATCGCACCTTCGATCGGGCAGGTCACGGTGCGCGCGTGGATGAAGCGCGGAAAGCAGACCAAGGCGGCGGGCGGCGCAACGATGCAGGTGAAGGTGCCGCGTTGACTCGGCGCTGCGCACCTGAGCGATCGATTGCGGATCCCGTCTGCTCCCCGGCCGCCGAGTCTCAGAGCCGCAAGACCTTGCCCGGATTCAGGATGTTCAGCGGGTCGAACGCACGCTTGATCCGCGCCATCAACTCGACCGCGTCGGCGCCGTGCTCGTCGACGAGGAAATCCATCTTGTGCATGCCGACGCCGTGCTCTCCGGTGCAGGTGCCGTCCATGCGCAGCGCCCGCTCGACGATGCGCCGGTTCAGCCGCTCGGCTTCTTCCATTTCGGCCGCGTTGCTTGGATCGACGAGGATCGCGCAGTGGAAGTTGCCGTCGCCCACGTGGCCGAGGATCGGCGACGGCAGGCTGCTTGCTTCGGTGTCCTTGATCGTTTCGTCGATGCACTCGGCCAGCCGCGAGATCGGCACGCACACGTCGGTGGTGCAGCTGCGCGAGCCGGGTTTCAGCTGCAGGCAGGCGAAGTAGGCGTTGTGCCGCGCCGACCACAGCCGGGTGCGGTCCTCGGGGGTGGTGGCCCATTCGAAGTCGTGGCCGCCGTGGTCGCGAGCGAGGTCCTGCACCGTGGCGGTCTGTTCCTCGACGCTTGCCGGCGTGCCGTGGAATTCGAACAGCAGCAGTGGCGATTCCGGCAGGCCGAGCTTGTCGCGCAGATTCACCGCCTTCACCGTCAACGCGTCTAGCAGTTCGCAGCGCGCGATCGGCACGCCCATCTGGATCGTGGCGATCGTCGTCGCGACGGCGGCCTGCACGCTCGGGAACGAGCAGATCGCCGCGGCTATCGCCTCTGGCTGCGGATAAAGGCGCAGCGTCGCCTCGGTGATGATGCCGAGCGTGCCCTCGGCGCCGACGAACACGCGCGTCAGGTCGTAGCCCGCGCTCGACTTCTTCGCCCGCCGCGACGTGCGGATCACCTTGCCCTCGGCGGTGACGACGGTCAGGCCGAGCACGTTCTCGCGCATCGTGCCGTAGCGCACGGCGTTGGTGCCGGACGCGCGCGTGGCGGCCATGCCGCCGATGGTGGCATCGGCGCCCGGGTCGATAGGGAAAAAAAGGCCGGTGTGCTTGATCTCGTCGTTGAGCTGCTTGCGCGTGACTCCGGCCTGCACGGTGACCGTGAGGTCCTCGGAGTTGACCGCCAGCACTTGGTTCAGCTGCGACAGGTCGACGCTGACGCCGCCCTCGATGGCGAGCAGGTGTCCTTCGAGCGACGAGCCGACGCCGTACGGGATCACCGGCACGCGATGCAGCGCGGCCAGCTCGACCAGCGCCGCCACGTCGTCAGTCGAACGTGCGAAGACCACCGCATCCGGCGGCATCGGCGGATACGCCGACTCGTCGCGGCCATGATGCTCGCGCACCGCGGCGGCGGTGGACAGCTGCTCGCCGAAGCGCGTCCGCAGCGCGGTGACGAAGGCCTCCGGCAGCGGCCTGGCAATCTGACGCAGGGGAGTCGGGGCGTTCATGGGCTTCTCCGTCCAGACGGGTGCGCGCGCCACCCGGCGCGGCATGCGCGGCTAGCTTACTCGCGGGCTCGGCCCGTCCTGCTCCGCCGGCGCACGATCGCGTCGCTCGCAGTCGTGCGATGAAGCCGCCCCGCCGATCCTGCCCGGTCGGGGTCGGGTCTTCTCGCTGGAGGGAGCCCGCTCAGTTCAGTAGCACGTTCGCAATCGCGTTGCCGATCCCCATCAGCGCGGCACCGGAGATCAATCCGGCGCAGATCGGCTCCATGCCTTCGACCCAGAACTCGTGGCCGCGCGTGCCCTTGTCGGGATGGCGGCGCTTCATCACCCAGAACAGCAGCGCACCGGCGAACATCGCGAACGTCGCTTCCGGCGGCAGCACCACGCCCAGGCCGATCGAAACAGCCGACAGTCCGAACCGGCCCTTGGTCGCCATGCGGGCGATCTCGATGGCGGCCGCGGCAACCGCCGCGACGATCATCGACACGACGGCCGAGTGAGGCAGGGCGCCGATGCCCCTGGCAATGATCTCGGCCACGCCCTTCCACTGCAACGCTGCCGGGAAGGCGAACTGGTCGGACACCATCGCACCGACCGAGCGTACGCCGTTCGCGTCGGCCGGCAGGAACAGCAGAAAGAACAGCGGCACACAGGCGAGCGCGCCGGCGAAGATGCCGATCACGTGGCCGATGGC
>JAHEDN010000124.1 GCA_024641225.1 Burkholderiales bacterium
CGCCGCGTACGAATAGCCGGCGCCGGTGCCGACTGCCGCGCCCTTGAACTTCCCGCCCTGCACCTCGACCGGCGTCGACCAGATGCCCTTCACCGTCAACGTGCCGCTGTCCTCGAGCGCCGCGGTGACGACATCGCGGTAGCCGATCGTCTTGTCGCTGCCGGCGGCGCGGTAGAGCTCGCCGAGGCAGTCGACCTCCGCCTCGCTCACGCCGAGCTTGCGCGCTGCGGCGGCAATCAGCAGCGCGCGCAGTTCTTCGGCAGCACGGATCGCGGCGTTGCCGACCATGAACGACACCCGTGACGAGTAGGAGCCGTTGTCCTTCGGCGTTACCGCGCTGTCGTTGGCAATCACGCGCAGCCGCGCGAGCGAAAGTCCGAGCACCTCGGCCACCGCCTGCGCCAGCAGGGTCGACGAGCCCTGGCCGATGTCGGCCGCACCGGTGAGCACGGTGATGCTGCCGTCGAAGTCGAGCTTCAGGTTGACCACCGCGTGTGGCTCGCCGGTCCAGTGCACCGGCTTGGCCGATCCACTGACGTAATGCGAGCAGGCCATGCCGAGCCCGCGGCCCTTCGGCAGCCGGCCGCGCCGCTGGCGCCACAGCGAGGCGACCTCGACCTTGTCCAGGCATTCGGCCAGTCCGCAGGAATTGACCTGCAGATCATTGATCGTCCGGTGCGGAACGCCGAACAGGTTGGCCCGCCGCACCGCGAACGGATCCAGCCCCAGCTCCGCGCCCATCGAATCGAGCAGCGCTTCGAACGCGTGGCGAACGTCGACCGAGCCGTGCCCGCGCATCGCGCCGTTCGGTGGCGTGTTCGCGTACACGCGCAGGCCGTGATATCGGCTGGCCGGCACGCGGTAGATCGCATGCAGCAGCGCGCCCGCATACAGGATCGTCACCAGCCCGTAGCCGGCGTAGGCGCCGCCGCGCTGAACGACCTCGCAGTCGATCGCGGTGATGCGGCCATCGAACGTCAGTCCGATTTTCAGCCGAACGTCCGTTTCCGGCCTGCCGCGGTGGGTGAGAAAGGTCTCCTCGCGCGACAGCTCCAGCTTGACCGTGCCCGCGGCCGCACGCGCGAGCAGCGCGGCGACGATCTCGAAGTTCAGCGTCTCGGTCCGGTGCCCGAAGCCGCCGCCGACGAAGGGCTTGATCACCCGGATCTGCGACTCGTCGAGTCCCAGGCACCGCGCCAGCGCCAGGTGAACGTAGTACGGCACCTGGGTGACCGAATGCAGTGTCAGTCGCTCGCGCTCGGCATCCCATTCGGCGAGCGCGGCGTTCGGCTCCATCATTGCGTGCGTGACTTCGGCGTAATGGAAGCGCTCCTCGCGCACCAGGGCCGCACCGGCGAAGCCCGCCTCGACATCGCCGAAAGTGTGATCGACCTCGCGCTCGATGTTGCCCGGCTTGTTCGCGTGCAGCTCGATCGCCTCCGGCGCCAGCGCCGCCTTGGCGTCGAACAGCGCAGGCAGCGGTTCGAGATCGAGCACGATGGCGGCAAGCGCCGCTCGCGCTGTCTTGTCGTCGACCGCCGCCACCGCCGCCACCGGCTCGCCCCGATAGCGGACCCGTTCGCGGGCGAGCGGAAACTCGTTGCAGGCGATCGGGATCACTCCATAAGGCACGGCGCAGTCGCCGCCGGTGATCACCGCACGCACGCCGGGCATCGCACGCGCCGCGCGCGTGTCGATGCCGCGGATGCGCGCGTGCGGCAGCGGGCTGCGCAGGATCGCGCCGATCAGCGCGTGGCGCGCCGGCAGGTCCGCCGTGTACAGCGCGCGGCCGGTGACCTTCTCCACACCGTCGATCAGCGGCTGCCGGACGCCCACCGCAGGCGGTGCCGCCGCTCGCAAGGTCGAATCGTCGGGGGCGTTCATTCGGCCGCCCCGGCAGCGCCGACCGACTGCGACGTCGCCTGTACCGCCTCGATGATCTTCACGTACCCCGTGCAGCGGCACAGGTTGCCCGACAGCGCCTCGCGGATCTGCTTCTCGTCAGGCTCAAGATTGCGGCGCAGCAGCGCCTCGGCGGCCATGATCATCCCCGGCGTGCAGAAGCCGCACTGAGTGCCGAGCTTTTCGTGGAAGGCCTGCTGCAACCGGTTCATGCGGCCACCGGCGGCGAGCGCCTCGATCGTCTCCACCCGTTGCCCGTCACAGCGTGCGGCGAGCGTGATGCAGGCCAGCCGTGGTTCGCCGTCGATCAGCACCTTGCATGCGCCGCACTCGCCTCCGTCGCAGCCGCGCTTGGTGCCGGTGAGCCCGAGGTCGTCGCGCAGGTAGTCGATCAGCAGCGTGTGATCGGCGACCGCGTCCTCGCGGCTGCGGCCGTTGACACTGAGACGCAGCAGCCGCTTGGCCATCGTGCAGTCGCCGCCGGGTCCTGCGCGGCCTAACCGCCGAACGGCCGCGCGCCGCGCACCGGGAGCTTCTGCAGCGCGAAGCCCTGGTTGTATCCGGCGCGCGTGATCAGCTTGAACTTTAGATAGGCGCCGGCAAGCGCCGACGCCAGTCCCGCCACGGCGCCAAGCGCCACGGCCGTCGCGTCACCCGTCCACGACGCCGCGATCAGCAGTGCAAGCGGCGCTGCGGTGCCGCCGATCAGCAGCGCGCGGCCTGCGCGGTCCAGCGCGCGATTTGCGCGCGCCGCGATGCGCCCGGACAGGCGCTGTCGATAGGCGAGCAAGATCGCCGCCCGCGCCAGCACCAGCACCCCGAAGAGGGCGGCCATCGCCGCGCCAACCGGCCCGTGCCAAAGCAGCGCGACGAAGAACAGTCCGGCGCCCTCCGCCAGGCTCGTACTCAGCAGCAGCGGCACGGTCAGCGGTTCACGCCATGCGGTAATGCCTCGCGCCGCCCGCAGCATGCGGCCCTGGCAGTAAACGAACACCAGCGCCAGCGCCGCCGGCAGCCATACGAGCCCATTCATGCCGGCGTACACGCCCGCTGCAGCCGCGATACCGACCGGCAACAGTGCCGTGGCGACGATCGCCTCGCGCGCCATCCACGACGTGCGCGGGTTGAAGAAGACGTGGAGCGCTCGCAGCGGGCGGCCGAGCTCGAGCCACACGCAGCTAAGCCCCAGGCCAACCAGCGCCAGTCCGGCGAGCAGCAGCGCGACCGCCGACGTGCCATTCATTCCGGCCAGCGCCGCGAAGACAATCAGGCCGCTGCCGGCACCGCCGCCGATGAAGTTTCCGGCGGCGCGCCAGTCCCATTGCGTCTGCTGCCAGGGATTCGGACCGAAGCTCATGGCGCCCCCTTGTCCCAGAGGTAGTAAAAGCCCGGCCCGTTGCCGAGCTGCTCGTGCATGCGGAAGTGCTGGTTCTCCGCCAGCAGCGTCGACACGTTGCTTTCGGGATCCTCGAGATCGCCGAAGGTCATCGCCTTGGCGATGCAGGCGTTGACACAGGCGGGTGTGGCCTCCGCATCGACGCCGGGCCGCAGGCCCCGGGCGAGGCCTTCGTCGATCCGGTCGACGCAGAAGGTGCACTTGGTGGCCACCGCGAGACGCGCCTCCTTGTGCGTGATCATCTCGCTGTCAATCGGCTCGCCGTAGGCGAAGCTGGGGTGAAGCGTCCGGTAGCGCGCCTGGTACGGGCACGCCACCGCGCAGTAGGCGCAGCCGATGCACAGGTCGTAGTCCATCGTCACGATGCCATCGGCGCGCTTGCGCGTGGCCGTGCTCGGACAGGCCTGAACGCACGACGGATCGTCGCAGTGCTGGCAGCCCACCGGGACGAATACCCGGCTGACTTCCGGGTACTCGCCGAACTCCATGTCGATTACGCGCCGCCACTGCACGCCCGGCGGTGTCGCATTGGTGACCTTGCACGACGCGGTGCAGGTCTGACAGCCGACGCAGCGACGCAGGTCGGCAACCATTGCCCAGCGGGTCATTCGTCTGTCTCCTTGGCGTGCTGCGCCGTCATCACGTCGCCGCCTGCTTTGGCCACCCTTTCGGAAAGCCGCCGCGCAGTCCCGACGACATCGACCGCGTCGTGTTCTTCCGTTGCCGGATTCCCGTTCCGCGTCGCCCGCACAACGGGCCTCGCTTCACCGGGAACCTTGAATCGGGCTATTCTTGCAATTCAATACCATTATTCTTTAATTCAGGTCAATGAGCAGAAGAAAAGCCGCGCGGGCGAATGCCGAGCCTGCCGTGGCGCAGCGCAGCGACCTGACGATTCGTCCGGTCCGTCGCGGCGATCTCGAGGCCGTGATCGCCATCGACACGCAGGTCACCGGGCTGGAAAAGCGCGATTACTGGCGTTCGGTGTATCGCCGCTACGGCGAATCGGCAGCCACCGCCAGCGCCCAGTTCCTGGTGGCCGAGTCGGGCGGCGAGGTCGTGGGTTTCGTGATCGGCGAGGTGCGCGACTGGGAATTCGGTGCCCCACCCTGCGGCTGGGTCTTTGCGATCGACGTGCGTCCGGATGCGCGGCTGGCCGGCATCGGCACGCGGCTGCTGGAGTCGATCTGTGCCGGCTTCCGGCGCGCCGGCGTGCGCAAGGTGCGCACGATGCTGGCCAGCGACAACACGCTGATCCTCTCGTTCTTCCGCAGCCAGGGCATGATGGCCGGCCGCTTCATTCCCCTCGAAATGGACCTCGAAGGATGAAGCTGCAGCAGAACAGCCTGCTGGCCCTTTACAGCCTGCTCGAATTCGCCGGCGACCCGATGCGGCACATCTCGGCGGCGCAGATCGCGCAGAAGTACCAGGTCTCGCCGCACCATCTGGCCAAGGTGCTGGCCGAACTGGCCCGCGCCGGCATCGTGCAGTCGGTGCGCGGCGTAGGTGGCGGCTACCGCTTCGCGGCCAACGCGCGCCGGCTGACGCTGCTCGACGTGATCTCGCGCTTCGAGGATGTCGGCAGCGGGTCGACCGAACGCAACGGACGCACACCGGCCGACCGGGCGCTGTCGGCCATCCTGACGGAGATCGACGAGATGGCCAAGGCGACATTGAAGTCGGTCACCCTGGCCACGCTGCTGCGCCTGTCGCAGCAGAAAGCGGATGCTGGCGAACCTCGTGCGGTCGGCGCGCCGGCGGAAGGCAGCCGGTTGCCGCGCTGATCGGCCGAGGGGGCAGCAAGGCGCGTGAATCGCCGAGGAGGGAACGAACCATGAACAGCGCTTCGCCGAAGCCGTTTGGCAGCTTTGACTATGTGATCGTCGGTGCCGGCTCGGCAGGTTGCCTGCTCGCCAATCGTCTCTCGGCCGATCCGGACGTCTCGGTGCTGCTGGTCGAGGCGGGCGGCCGCGACAACTGGATCTGGATCCGCATCCCGGTGGGCTACCTGTACTGCATCAACAACCCGCGCACCGACTGGTGCTACCGGACCGAGCCCTGCGACGGGCTCAATGGTCGCTCGATCATCTATGCGCGCGGCAAGGTACTCGGCGGCTGCTCCTCGATCAACGCGATGGTCTACATGCGCGGTCAGAAGCGCGACTACGACGAGTGGGCAGCGCTTACGGGCGACACCGGCTGGAACTGGGACAGCGTGCTGCCGATGTTCAGGCGCAGCGAGGACCATTGGCGCGGCGCCGACGAGGCGCACGGCGCCGGTGGCGAGTGGCGCGTCGAGCAGCAGCGCCTCGAATGGGAAATCCTCAATTCATTTCGCGCCGCGATGGCCGAAAGCGGCATCCCGCTGACCGACGACTTCAACCGCGGCGACAACGAGGGGGCCGGCAAGTTCGAGGTCAACCAGCGGCGCGGCGTGCGCCTGAACGCCGCTGGGGCGTTCCTGCATCCGGTCGCGCAGCGGAAGAACCTCACCGTCGTCACCGAGGCGCACGTCACGCGGCTGCGCCTCGAAGGCAGGCGCGCCACGGGCGTCGAGTTCGTGCGCGGCGGCGAAAGGCTTTTTGCCGAGGGGCGCATCGAGACCGTGATGGCCGCCGGTTCGATTGGCACGACGCAGCTCCTGCAGCTGTCCGGAATCGGCCCGGCGCCGCTGCTGCAACGGCACGGGATCACGGTGGCGCACGAACTGCCCGGCGTCGGCGAGAACCTGCAGGACCACCTGCAACTGCGCATGGGGTTCAAGGTGCAGAACGTGCTGACGCTGAACAAGCTCGCCAACAGCTGGATCGGCAAGGCGAAGATGGCGCTCGAATACGCGCTGTTCCGCACCGGTCCGCTGACGATGGCGCCGTCGCAGCTTGGCGGCTTTACCCGCTCCTCAACCGAGCACGCGACGCCGAACATCGAATACCACGTGCAGCCGCTCACGCTCGACAAGTTCGGCGATCCGCTGCACAGCTTCCCCGCGTTTACCGCGAGCGTGTGCAACCTGCGCCCGACCTCGCGCGGCCACATCCGCATCAGGAGCGTCGATCACCGCGACGCGCCGGAAATCCAGCCAAACTACCTGTCGACGGCAGAGGATCACCGGGTGGCGGCCGACTCGCTGCGGCTGACGCGACGCATCGCGCAGGCGCCGGCGCTGGCCCGCTACACGCCGGACGAGTTCCTGCCCGGCCCGAAAGTACAGAGCGATGCCGAACTGGTGCGCGCCGCCGGCGACATCGGCACGACGATCTTCCACCCGATCGGCACCTGCAAGATGGGGCGTGCCGACGATCCGATGGCGGTGGTCGACTCGCGCCTGCGTCTGCGCGGCATCGAGCGCCTGCGCGTGGTTGATGCGTCGATCATGCCGACGATCACCTCGGGCAACACCGCCGCACCGGTGATGATGATCGCCGAGCGCGGGGCGGAGATGATCCGGCAGGACAGGAAGGCGTCACGCAGCGCATAGCGCGACGCGTTCGCCCGCTCCTCGCGCTCCTGGAGCAAACGCGAGTGCTGCCGGCAGTCGCTGCCGATCGATCGTTCCAGGCGAAGCTGACGCTCGCGACTGTCGCATTCCCGACCGGGTCCGTGTGGAGACGCCGCGCGGGAGTTGATTTGCGCGCGGCCGATGCACTGACTCAGCATTCAGCGGCTTGGGCGAATCGGCACGGCGAACGCGGTCCAGCGTCCGTCGGCTTTCCTGTTTGAAGTGAGCGGCAGGTTGCCGCAATCTCCTGCTGACGCAACGCTGTCGATCGATATCGCTTCAACTTCCTTCAACCGGAACAGATGCAGGTTGATGAGCTGCCCGC
>JAHEDN010000461.1 GCA_024641225.1 Burkholderiales bacterium
CTCGTACTCGACGTGCTGGTGACCAAGGACGTCGGCGCACTCGACCTCACGGGCGGCGCGCCGGAACTGAATCCGCACTTTCGCGATCTGGTCGTTCAGGCGCGCGCACGCGGCGTGCACGTGATCGACCGCTGCAACCTCACCATCCTGTTCGAGTCCGGGCAGGAGGATCTGGCCGGGTTCCTGGCTGCGCAGCAGGTCGAGATCGTCGCCTCGCTGCCCTGCTACCTCGAAGACAACGTCGACAAGCAGCGCGGCGCCGGCGTCTTCGACAAGAGCGTGCGTGCGCTGCAGAAGTTCAACGCGCTCGGCTATGGTCGCGACGAGCGGCTACCCCTATCGCTGGTCTACAACCCGCAGGGCGCGGTGCTGCCGCCGGAGCAGTTCGCACTCGAATCCGACTACCGCCGCTTCCTCGGCGAGCGCTTCGGCATCGCCTTTACGCGGCTATATGCGCTGGCCAACATGCCGATCGCGCGCTTCGGATCGACGCTGGTCAGCAAGGGTCAGTTCCGCGACTACATGGGCCGGCTGCGCGCCGCGCATCGGCCGGAAAATGTCGAGCACGTGATGTGCCGTTCGCTCGTCTCGGTCGACTGGCAGGGCTTCCTCTACGACTGCGACTTCAACCAGATGCTCGGCCTGCACCTGCACGAAACCGGACAGCGCCACGGCCGCATCCATCTGGAGGACTGGCTGGTGATGGACCTTGCCGGCAACCCGATCGTCGTTGCCGACCACTGCTACGGCTGCACGGCTGGCCAGGGCTCGTCCTGCGGCGGGGCCCTGGCGTGACCGGCCCCGGTCGCACCTGCCCGCCGCACTACGGCTACTCGCCTCGCGTGTTCTCGCGCGGGCCGGACTTCGGCGCCGAGACGCTGTATGTGATCGGCGGGCTGTACGGCAATGCGCTGGCGCTCGACGAGATCGACCGAATGGCCGCGCTCGAGCCGCAGCCACCGACGCAGGTGTTCAACGGCGACTTCCACTGGTTCGACGCCGAGCCGGCGCTCTTCGCCGCGGTGCAGCGGCGCGTGCTGGCTCATGCCGCACTGCGCGGCAATGTCGAGACCGAACTGGCCGGCAACGACGACTCCGCGGGCTGCGGTTGTGCCTATCCGGAGTCCGTGCCCGACGATGACGTCGAGCGCAGCAACCGGATCCTCTCAGCGCTGCGCGACGTCGCCACGCAGATCCCCGGCGCCCGCGAGCGGCTTGCCGCGCTGCCAATGCACGCGCTGGCGCAGGTCGGCCGGCTGCGCATCGGTATCGTCCACGGCGATGCCTGGTCGCTTGCCGGCTGGCGCTTCGCGCACGACCAGTTGCACGACCCCGCACAGGAGGCGCAGCTGCTGGCGGCGCTCGAACTCGGCGCGGTCGACGGCTACGCCTGCAGCCACACCTGCGCGCCGGCGCTGAAGGTCATGGATGACCGTTTCGTGATCAACAACGGCGCGGCCGGCATGGCCAACTTCGCCGGTGACGCCAGCGGGATGCTGACGCGCATTTCCATCCGGCCGCTGCCCGTGCTGCTGGAGCCGCTGCGCGCCTTCGGGCTGCACGAGCGCGGCGTGTGGATCGACGCGCTGCGCGTCCGCTTCGACACCGCCCGCTGGCTCGACCGGTTCGACGTCCTCTGGCCCGAGGGCTCACCGGCAGCGGTCTCCTATCGGGAGCGAATCGCGCGCGGCCCGCAGTTCACCGTCGATCACGCGCTCGGCCGCGAGCTTCTCGCCTGCAGCATGTAAGTTCGGCACCGGCAGGGCGACGCCTGCCGGTTCCTCAAGCACCGAATGCACCGCGCGCCGCGCAGGAGCGACTCGTACTCATGGACAAGAAACGACTGCTGGTGCTGGCCCTCGTCGCCGCGGCGATCGCCGCGTTCTTCATCTTCGACCTGAAGCAGTACCTGAGCCTGGACTTCTTCCAGGCCAGCCGCGCGCGGATCGACGCCTTCCATGCCGCTCACCCGTGGCAGACGGCGGCGGCCTTCTTCGTCATCTACGTCGCGGTGACCGCACTGTCGCTGCCGGGCGCGGCGATCATGACGCTCGTCGCCGGCGCGATCTTCGGCGTGGTGA
>JAHEDN010000125.1 GCA_024641225.1 Burkholderiales bacterium
GGTGAACCTCGAGCTGCTGCTCGGCATCGACTTCCCGGCATGGTTCGATTCGGCCTCGGGCTGGTTCTGGTTGTTCGCCAAGACCCTGTTCGTCGTCTCGCTGTTCATCTGGGGCCGCGCGTCGTTTCCACGCTACCGCTACGACCAGATCATGCGTCTCGGCTGGAAGGTCTTCATCCCGCTCACCGGCATCTGGCTGGTGGTCGTGATGGTGTGGATGCAGACGCCGCTGAACATATGGAAATAGGCGATGGCGGCGATCGGTGAATTCTTCGGCAGCCTGCTCCTGAAGGAGCTGGTCAAGGGACTCGCCCTGACCGGCCGCTACGCGTTCGCGCGCAAGATCACGATCCAGTATCCGGAGGAGAAGACGCCGGCCTCGCCGCGCTTTCGCGGCCTGCACGCGCTGCGCCGCTATCCGAACGGCGAGGAGCGCTGCATCGCCTGCAAGCTGTGCGAGGCGGTCTGCCCGGCGCTGGCCATCACCATCGAATCGGAGAAGCGCGCCGACAACACGCGCCGCACCACGCGCTACGACATCGATCTGGTCAAGTGCATCTTCTGCGGCTTCTGCGAGGAGAGCTGTCCGGTCGACTCGATCGTCGAGACGCACATCCACGAGTACCACGGCGAGAAGCGCGGCGACCTTTATTACACGAAGGAAATGCTGCTCGCGATCGGTGACCGCTACGAGAAGGAAATCGCGGCGGCGCGAGAACAGGACGCGGCCTACCGCTAGAGCCGAAATGGACGTCACCACCCTCCTGTTCCTCGTCTTTGCCGGCATCCTGCTGGCGGCGGCGATCGGCGTGATCACCGCGCGCAACCCGGTGCACGCGGTGCTGCTGCTGGTGCTGGCCTTCTTCTCGGCGGCCTGCCTGTGGATGCTGCTGCGGGCCGAGTTCCTGGCGATCGTGCTGGTGCTGGTCTACGTGGGCGCGGTGATGGTGCTGTTCCTGTTCGTCGTGATGATGCTCGACATCAACGTCGACCGGCTTCGCGAGGGCTTCTGGCGGCACTTCCCGCTGGCGGCGGTGGTCGGCGCGGCGATCGCGCTGCAGCTGTGGCTGGTGCTGTCGCACGGCGCCTGGCAGGGCAAGCGCGAAGCCGGGCCGGGGATCGCCGGCGTCAACAACATCGAAGTGCTCGGCCGGCTGATGTTCACCGAGTACGTCTATCCGGTGCAGGTGGCAGGGCTGATCCTGCTGGTCGGCATGGTGGCCGCGGTGGTGCTGACGCTGCGGCGGCGCAAGGACAGCAAGCAGCAGCGGCCCGGCGATCAGGTGCGCGTGACGCGCGCCGAGCGGGTGCGGCTGGTGGCGATGCCGGCCGATGCCGAGGGCAAGCAGGACGTGCGGCGCTAGCGGGCAAGAGAAAAGGGGCGCAGAGGGGGCGCCGAAGAAGGAGATGGTTTCACTGTCTTGGTACCTGGGAGTCGGCGCGCTGCTGTTTGCCATCGGCGTGGTCGGCATCTTCCTGAACCGCAGGAACCTGATCGTGCTGCTGATGGCGATCGAGCTGATGCTGCTCGCCGTGAACATGAACTTCGTCGCTTTCTCGTACTACCTCGGCGACTACCACGGACAGGTGTTCGTGTTCTTCATCCTGACCGTGGCGGCAGCCGAGGCGGCGATCGGCCTGGCGATCCTGGTCACGCTGTTCCGCAACCTGTCGACGATCAACGTCGACGAGCTCGACCGGCTGAAGGGCTGACATGGACCCCCACGCTCACTTCGTTCGCTGCCCCCCGAGGGGGCCCAGCGCCCTTCGGGCGGCCGGGCGGGAAGGTGTCGGCCCCCACGCTCGCTTCGTTCGCTGCCCCCCGAGGGGGCTCAGCGCCCTTCGGGCGGCCGGGCGGGAAGGTGTCGGCCCCCACGCTCACTTCGTTCGCTGCCCCCCGAGGGGGCTCAGCGCCCTTCGGGCGGCCGGGCGGGCGCTGGCATGACCTCGATGCAGAAGCTCTATCTGCTCGTGCCGCTGGCGCCGCTGGCGGGGAGCTTGGTCGCCGGTCTGCTCGGCCGCGTCGTCGGCCGCTCGGGTGCGCACGCGGTGACGATCCTCGGCGTGCTCGTGGCGACGGTCGCGTCGCTGCTCGTCTTCGTCGACGTCATGGGCGGCAACACCTTCAACGGCACGGTCTATACGTGGGCGACGGTCGGCGACCTGCGGCTCGAGATCGGCTTCCTGATCGACTCGCTGACCGCGACGATGATGCTGGTGGTGAGCTTCGTCTCGCTGATGGTCCACATCTACACGATCGGCTACATGGCCGACGACCCCGGCTACCAGCGCTTCTTTTCGTACATCTCGCTCTTCACGTTCAGCATGCTGATGCTGGTGATGAGCAACAACTTCCTGCAGCTTTTCTTCGGCTGGGAGGCCGTCGGACTGGTGTCCTACCTGCTGATCGGCTTCTGGTGGACGCGGCCGACCGCCATCTACGCCAACCTGAAGGCGTTCCTGGTCAACCGGGTCGGCGATTTCGGTTTCGTGCTCGGCATTGGGCTGGTGTTCGCCTGGTTCGGCACCCTCGACTACGCGGCGGTGTTCAAGGCGGCGCCGGCGCTGGCCGCCAGCGGCGCCACATTGCCGGGGACGGAGTGGCTGCTGCTCACGGTGATCTGCGTCTGCCTGTTCATCGGCGCGATGGGCAAGAGCGCCCAGTTCCCGCTCCATGTCTGGCTGCCCGACTCGATGGAGGGCCCGACGCCGATCTCGGCGCTGATCCACGCGGCGACGATGGTCACCGCCGGCATCTTCATGGTGGCGCGGATGTCGCCGCTGTTCGAACTGTCACCGGCAGCGCTTTCGTTCGTCATCGTGATCGGCGCGATCACCGCGCTGTTCATGGGCTTCCTCGGCATCGTGCAGAACGACATCAAGCGGGTAGTCGCCTACTCGACGCTGTCGCAGCTCGGCTACATGACCGTGGCGCTCGGCGCCTCGGCCTACTCGGTGGCGATCTTCCACCTGATGACGCACGCGTTCTTCAAGGCGCTGCTGTTCCTCGCCGCCGGCAGCGTGATCATCGGCCTGCATCACGACCAGGACCTGCGCAACATGGGCGGGCTGCGCAGGTACATGCCGGTGACCTGGATCACCTCGCTGCTCGGCTCGCTGGCCCTGATCGGCACGCCGCTGTTCTCCGGCTTCTACTCGAAGGACAGCATTTTGGTCGCCACCGAGGCGGCGCACGAGGCCGGGATGCCCGGCGCGACCTTCGCCTACTTCGCGGTGCTGATCGGCGTCTTCGTCACCGCCTTCTATTCGTTCCGCATGTACTTCCTCGCCTTCCATGGCGAGGAGCGCTTCGGCAGGGCCCACGGGCATCACGGCGACCACGACGAAGAGGAGCCGTCCGCCGACCATCACCACGGGCTTGCGCCGGGCGAGAAGCCGCACGAATCACCGGCGGTGGTGACGCTGCCGCTGATCCTGCTGGCGATCCCGTCGGTGGTGATCGGCTTTGTCGCCATCGACATGTTCCTGTTCGGCGACTTCTTCAGCAGCGCGATCTTTGTCGATGCCGCGAAGCACCCGGCGATGACGAAGCTCACCGAACTGTGGCACTCGTTCGGCGAACCCAACCACCGCGGCTGGGAGATGGCACTGCACGGGCTGATGACGGCGCCGTTCTGGCTCGCGGCGGCGGGGGTGGGGCTGGCGTGGTTCTTCTACCTGAAGCGGCCCGACATTCCGGAGGCGATCGCGCGCCGCTTCGCCGCGGTGTACGCCCTGCTCGAGAACAAGTACTACCTCGACCGCTTCAACGAGGTCTTTTTCGCCGGCGGCGCGCGGCTGATCGGGCGCGGCCTGTGGAAAGGCGGCGACATGGCCATCATCGACGGCGTGGCGATCAACGGCAGCGCGCGCCTGGTCGGCTGGATCGCGGCGCTGATCCGTCACCTGCAGTCCGGCTACATCTATCACTATGCGTTCGCGATGCTGGTCGGCGTCGGCCTGGTGCTGTTCTTCTTCCTCACCGTGCCCTACGTGCTGTCGGGCCGCTGAGCCGCAACGAATACAAGAACAACCGATGGACAACACGCTTCCGTGGCTGAGCCTGGCGATCTGGCTGCCGATCCTGTTCGGCGTGCTGATCCTCGGCGTCGGCCGCGACCAGAACGCGAACGTGGTGCGCACGGTGGCGCTGGCCGGCAGCCTGGTGAGCCTGCTGGTGACGCTGCCTCTTTACAGCGGCTTCGACGCCGCCCAGGCCGGGCTGCAGTTCGTCGAGAAGGGCGCCTGGATCGAGCGGCTGAACGCGCACTACCACCTCGGCGTCGACGGACTGTCGGTCTGGTTCGTGATCCTCACCGCCTTCATCACGGTGATCGTGGTGATCGCCGGCTGGGAAGTGATCGAAAGCCGCGTGGCGCAGTACTACGCCGCCTTCCTGATCCTTTCGGGCCTGATGATCGGCGTGTTCGCCGCGGCCGACGGACTGCTCTTCTACATCTTCTTCGAGGCCACGCTGATCCCGATGTACATCATCATCGGCGTGTGGGGCGGACCGAACCGGGTCTACGCCGCGTTCAAGTTCTTCCTGTACACGCTGGCCGGCTCGCTGCTGATGCTGGTGGCGCTCGTCTACCTCTACTACGCGGCGGGCGGCAGCTTCGACCTGGCGGCGTGGCGCGACGTGAAGATTCCGCTCGATGCGCAGGTGCTGCTGTTCCTCGCCTTCTTCGCCGCCTTCTCGGTCAAGGTGCCGATGTGGCCGGTGCACACCTGGCTGCCCGACGCGCACGTCGAGGCGCCCACCGGCGGCTCGGTCGTGCTGGCGGCGATCATGCTGAAGCTCGGCGCCTATGGTTTCCTGCGCTTTTCGCTGCCGATCACCCCCGACGCGGCGCACGAGCTGGCATGGTTCATCATCGCGATCTCGCTGGTGGCGGTGGTCTACATCGGTTTCGTCGCGCTGGTGCAGACCGACATGAAGAAGCTGGTCGCCTACAGCTCGATCGCGCACATGGGCTTCGTCACGCTCGGCTTCTTCGTCTTCAACCGGATCGGCGTCGAAGGGGCGATCGTGCAGATGATCTCGCACGGCTTCGTCTCAGGCGCGATGTTCCTGTGCATCGGTGTGATGTACGACCGCATGCACAGCCGCAACATCGCCGACTACGGCGGCGTGGTCAACACGATGCCGCGCTTCGCCACCTTCATGATGCTGTTCGCGATGGCCAACTGCGGGCTGCCGGGCACGAGCGGGTTCGTCGGCGAGTTCTACGTCATTCTCGGCGCCGTCAAGTACGACTTCTGGATCGGCGCGCTGGCGGCGACCACGCTGATCCTCGGCGCCGCGTATTCGCTGTGGATGTACAAGCGCGTGATCTTCGGCGACGTGGCCAACGACAACGTGGCCGGGCTTTCCGACATCGGCGCACGCGAGTTCCTGATGCTGGCGCTGCTCGCCGGCGCGGTGCTGTGGATGGGCGTGTACCCGAAGCCGTTCACCGACCTGATGGGCGCCTCGGTGGCCGACCTGCTGCAGCACGTCGGGCAGTCGAAGCTTCCGCTGGTGCAATAGGGGCAGCGCGATGGACGACCTCAACCTATTCGCCGCCGCCCCGGAGATCGCGCTCGCCGTGGCTGCGATGCTGATCCTGGTCGTGGGCCTGTTCGTCGGCGAAGAGCGGCGCAACGTCAGCTACGCGCTGTCACTGGCGGCGCTGGTGTTCGTCGCCTCGCTCAGCGGCCTGCTGTTGTCGCAGGATGCGGTCGTCTACGCCTTCGGCGGCCTGTACGTCGCCGACCCGATGGCCGGCGTGCTGAAGATGTTCGCCGCGCTGACGACGGGGCTGGTGCTGGTCTACGGGCAGGGCTATGCGCGCGACCGCGGCATGTGGCACGGCGAGTTCTTCGTGCTGACGCTGTTCGTGCTGCTCGGGGTCATGGTGATGATCTCGGCCAACAACCTGCTGACCGTCTACCTCGGGCTCGAGCTTCAGGCGCTCGCCCTGTACGCGCTGGTGGCGCTGCGCCGCGACGACGCCAACGCCACCGAAGCGGCGATGAAGTACTTCGTGCTCGGCGCGCTGGCCTCGGGCTTCCTCCTGTACGGCATGTCGATGCTGTACGGCGCCGCCGGCACGCTGGATCTCAACGAACTGGCGCGCAACATCGCCTCGGGCAAGGTGGCCAGCCGCGCGGCGCTGGTGCTCGGCACGGTGTTCATCGTCGCGGGCCTCGCCTTCAAGCTCGGCGCCGTGCCGTTCCACATGTGGCTGCCCGACGTCTATCACGGCGCGCCGACGCCGGTCACCGTGCTGATCGGCTCGGCGCCGAAGCTGGCGGTGTTCGCGATCGCCTTCCGCTTGCTGGTCGAGGGCCTGCTTCCGCTGGCCGTCGACTGGCAGCAGATGCTGGCGCTGCTGGCGGTCGCGTCGCTTGCCGTGGGCAACGTCACCGCGATCGCGCAGACCAACCTGAAACGGATGCTCGCCTACTCGACCATCGGGCAGATGGGCTTCATGCTGCTGGCCATGTTCTCCGGCGTCGTCGGCGGCGACACGATGACTGCCGCCAACGCCTGGAGCGCGGCGATGTTCTACGTGATCACCTATGCGATCACGACGCTCGGCACCTTCGGCATCATCCTGCTGCTCGCGCGCCAGGGGTTCGAGGCCGAGGAGATTTCCGATCTCAAGGGCCTGAACCAGCGCAGCCCGTGGTATGCGTTCGTGATGCTTCTGCTGATGTTCTCGCTGGCCGGCATACCGCCGACGGTCGGCTTCTACGCCAAGCTGGTGGTCCTGCAGGCGCTGCTCGGCAGCGGCATGGGGTCGCTGGCCGGCAGCGCCGCCGTCTGGCTGGCGGTGATCGCGGTGCTGTTCTCGCTGGTGGCCGCCTATTACTACCTGCGCGTGGTCAAGGTGATGTACTTCGACGAGCCGGCAGACCTTCGGCCGATCGTCGCCACGCCGGACATGCGCGTTGCGCTGTCGGTCAACGGCGCGTTCGTGCTCGTGCTTGGCATCGTGCCGCAGTACCTGCTGGCACTGTGCGCGCAGGCGATGGTGCGCACGCTCGGCGGGTGAGGCAGCGACCGGTGACCAG
>JAHEDN010000126.1 GCA_024641225.1 Burkholderiales bacterium
GACCTGCAGGCAGCGATCCAGCAGATCGGTGCGGTCTACGTGTCGGCCCGTGTGCACGACGGCTGGGACCGCGTGCCCGAGGTACAGGCGCCGAAGTCGCACGCCGACGTGCCGGTGATCGGACCGGCGCTGGATCCGAAGAAGAACGGGGGTCACGCGTTCGCGCTGGTCGGCTACAACGAACACGGCTTCATCGTGCAGAACTCGTGGGGGCCGGGATGGGGCGCAGGCGGATTTGCCGTGATGCCTTATCGCGACTGGGTTGCCGCAGCCACCGATGCCTGGGCAGTCGCGCTCGGCGTGCCGCAGCATCTCACGCCGGAGCGCATCGAGTCCGTGCGCTGGCCGTCGCGCAGCGGGCGTTCGCTCGGCTATTTCGATCTCGCCCTGCGCAATCCACGCAACCCACCCGACGATCCGTGGCCGATCGACCGGGGCTACGACTACCGTCCCTACGAGCCGTGGAGCACGGCGCAGGCGTACGGGCATTCGCTGGTCACCGGCAACGACGGACAGATCGTCGTTACTGACCTCACCGCCGGCGCGGGACAGGACAACATCGAGCGCTTTCTCGACGAGCTGCTGGTGCAGCGCCCGCTCGCCTGGATGAAGACCACCGGCTCGAGCAAGCTGATGCTCTACGCGCATGGAGGGCTGAACAGCGAGGCCGATTCCATCGACCGGCTGCGCGTGCTGGCGCCGTACTTCGAGGCCAACGGCATCTATCCGCTGTTCCTCACCTGGCGCACCGGGCCCGGCGAGACCGTCAGCGCGATGTTGGAAGACGTGTTCCGCGCGTATTTCGGCGCTGTGGACGAGGAAGCGATGCGCGCAGCCGGCTTCTTCGATCAACTGGCCGAGGCACGTGACCGACGCGTCGAGGAACTGGCACGGGGCTCGATCAAGGGGCTGTGGAGCGAGATGCGCGAAAACGCGGCGCGCAGCAGCGCGCGTGGTCACGGGCTGGACCGGCTGGCCGTCCATCTGGCGCGTCTGCGGGAGAAGCTCGAGAGCGGCAGCCTGGAACTGCATCTCGCGGGACATTCCGCCGGCTCGATCCTGCTGGGTCACCTGCTGCCGCTGCTGGCTGCCCCGCGCGATGGCGCGGCGCCGGTCAAGGTGAAGAGCTGCACGCTGTATGCGGCGGCGTGCTCGGTGCAGTTCGCGGTGGACAGGTACCTGAAGAAAGGCGCGCGCGTGCTCAGGTCGAGTGACCTGCATCTGCACTATCTGTCGGACAAGAACGAGAAGGACGACTATCTGGCCGGCATCAAGGCCGCCGGGCTGCACCTGTACGGTAAGTCGCTGCTGTACCTGGTCAGCCGCGCCCTCGACGACGCGCGCAAGATCCCCCTGCTCGGGTTCGAACGCGCGGTGGAGAGCGGCTGGCATGGTGGCGACGCGCAATGGCAGCGCGATCAATGGGCACCGGAACACTTGCCGTACATCGACGAGTGGCTGGCCGGCTTCAAGGGCCGGTGCCACCGCATCGACAAGCCGAGCGTGACGATCAACAAGCGCGGCAAGACCGCGCAGGCCCAGCACGGCGCCTTCGACAATGACCTGGAGACGGTGGGCGCCACGATCGAGCGCATCCGCGGCGCACCGCTGGTCAGCCCGATCGAGTGGCTGGATTACTGAGCGTGTCCTGCCGGACGCGCGGCGCTACGGCAGCGTGCGGTCGCCCTGGCCGAGCGGCCGCTGCATCACCACCGAATCGACCCAGCGGCCAAACTTGAAGCCGACCGACTGCAACGTGCCGTGATGGGCGAAGCCGCAGGCGCGATGCAGTTCGATCGAGGCGGCGTTGGCCGAATCGCCGATCACCGCGAGCATCTGCCGGTAGCCGCGGCGCTCGCATTCGGCCACCAGCCGTGTCAGCAGTTGCCTGCCGATGCCGCGGCCGACTGCACTCGGCGTCACGTACACCGAGTCCTCGACCGTGTAGCGGTAGCCGGGGCGCGCGCGGTAGGCACTGGCGTAGGCATAGCCGAGCACCGTGTCGCCGTCGGTCGCGACGAGGTACGGATAGCCCGGTCCGGTGATGGATTCGAAACGGCCAAGCATCTCGGCCGGGGAGGGCGGCTCGATCTCGAAGCTCGCCAGACCGTGCCGCACGTGGTGCGCGTAGATGGCCTGGACAGCCGCGATGTCGGCGGGGGTCGCTGCGCGCAGTTCCATTGGTGGCGCCCAGAAAAAGAGCGGCGCAGTGTGGCTGCGCCGCCCGCCCTTCCCTTTGACGAAGCGTCAGCGCAACGTGACCTCGACGCGGCGCGCTTCGTTCGGATCGCTTCCGCCCACGGCGACCATGGGCCTGGCAAGTTCGATCCTCTGCTCATCGATACCCACGGAGACCAGCACGTCACGGACGGCCAGCGCGCGGCGCTTGGCGAGTTCCGCGTTGGCCGCCGCGTCGCCGCTGGCGTCGTGATAGCCGGAGATCACCAGTCTGGAACCCTCCAGCGCGAAGGCGGCGCGGATGGCCGGCCGGAGCAGCATCGGGGCATCCTCGGGGGGCTCGGCCTTGCCCGCTTCGAAATAGACCTTGCCGAGCACTCTCACGATGCTCGGCGCTGATGCTGCGGCAGACGCCGGCTTCGACCCGGACTGTCCGATCGAGGTGCCGATCGCAATGGCGATCACGAACAGCGAGATGACGATCGCCAGCGTGATCGCGAGGAAGACCGCGTAGCCGGTCTCCTTGTCTTCTTCTTCGAACACGGCGGTCTGGCCTCAGCGCAGCACGGTTTCGACGCGGCGCGGATCGGCGGGTTTGGCCGCAACGACGCGCTCCGCGTCGGCCGCGGCGACCGCCGGCACAACGACCGCGGCGGGTGCAGCGGCCTTCGGCGCAGGCGTGCCGCCGTGGATCGAGGCGATGATCGGCACGATCAGCAGCGCGACGATGTTGATGATCTTGATCAGCGGGTTGACCGCCGGGCCGGCCGTGTCCTTGTAGGGGTCGCCGACCGTGTCGCCGGTGACCGCCGCCTTGTGTGCGTCGGACCCTTTGCCGCCGTGGTGGCCTTCCTCGATGTACTTCTTGGCGTTGTCCCACGCGCCGCCGCCGGTGGTCATCGATATGGCGACGAACAGGCCGGTGACGATCGTGCCCATCAGCACGCCGCCGAGCGCGGCGGGGCCGAGGATCACACCGACCAGGATCGGCACCAGTACCGGCAGGATCGACGGGATCATCATTTCCTTGATCGCCGAGGTGGTCAGCATGTCGACCGCACGGCTGTAATCGGGCTTGGCCGTGCCTTCCATGATCCCCGGGATCTCGCGGAACTGGCGGCGCACCTCCTCGACCACGCTTCCTGCCGCACGACCGACCGCCTCCATCGCCATGGCGCCGAACAGGAACGGGATCAGGCCGCCGATGAACAGGCCGATGATCACCATGTGGTTCGACAGGTCGAAGGTCACTTTCAGTCCGGCCTGCTCGAGTCCGCCGGTGTAGTCGGCGAACAGCACCAGCGCGGCCAGGCCCGCCGAGCCGATCGCGTAGCCCTTGGTCACCGCCTTGGTGGTGTTGCCCACCGCGTCGAGCGGGTCGGTGATCGCGCGCACTTCCTTCGGCAGGCCGGCCATCTCGGCGATGCCGCCGGCGTTGTCGGTGATCGGGCCGTAGGCGTCGAGCGCCACGATGATGCCGGTCATCGACAGCATGGCCGTGGCGGCCACGGCGATGCCGTACAGGCCGGCCAGCGAGTACGAGGCGAGGATCGCGGCCGAGATGGCCAGCACGGGCCAGGCGCATGCCTTCATCGACACCGCGATGCCGGCGATGATGTTGGTGGCATGGCCGGTGGTCGAAGCCTGCGCGACGTACTTGACCGGCGCAAACTGCGTCCCGGTGTAGTACTCGGTGATGTAGACGAGCGCGGCGGTCAAAACCAGCCCGACCACCGCCGACAGGTACAGGTTCATCACCGTGACGCCGCCACTGGCAGCGACCGGGCCGAGGATCCAGTTGGTCACCGGATAGAACAGCACCAGCGAGATGACGCCGGCGACGATCAGGCCGCGGTAGAGCGCGTTCATGATCTTGCCGCCTTCGCGCGCCTTGACGAAGAAGCAGCCGAGGATCGACGAGATGATCGACACGCCGGAGATGGCCAGCGGATAGATGATCCCAGCCTCGCCGGCATCCTTGAAGAAGAAGCCGCCGATCAGCATGGTGGCGATCACGGTCACGGCAAACGTCTCGAACAGGTCGGCGGCCATGCCGGCACAGTCGCCGACGTTGTCGCCGACGTTGTCGGCGATCACCGCCGGGTTGCGCGGGTCGTCCTCCGGAATGCCGGCCTCGACCTTGCCGACCAGGTCGGCGCCGACGTCGGCGCCCTTGGTGAAGATGCCGCCGCCAAGCCGGGCGAAGATCGAGATCAGCGAGGCGCCAAAGGCAAACCCGATCATCGGGTGCAGCAGTTCACGGGTGCTGGCCGCCGCGTGCGTGGACTTCAGGATCCAGTAGAAGCCCGTCACGCCGATCAGTCCCAGGCCGACCACCAGCAGGCCGGTGATGGCGCCGCCGCGAAAAGCGATGTTGAGCGCCGCGTTCAGCCCCTGCGTGGCGGCCTGCGCGGTGCGGACGTTTGCACGCACCGAGACGTTCATGCCGATGTATCCGGCCGCCCCCGACAGCACCGCGCCGAGCACGAATCCAATCGCCGTCCACAGGCCGAGTTGCGGGACCACGCCGATGATGATCGCAAGCACGACGCCGACGATCGCGATCGTGCGGTACTGGCGGTTCAGGTAAGCCTGCGCACCTTGTTGCACGGCGGCCGCGATCTCCTGCATCCGAGCATTGCCCGCAGGCTGCTTCAGGATCCAGGTAATCGACCACGCGCCGAAAACCAAGGCCGCCAGCCCGCAGAGCAGGGCAAGAGCCAATCCAGACATGGGAATCTCCTAACTGATTAACGGGTGAGGTGAATCGTGCAACGTGCAGCGTGAAGCGAAAAACGTGAAACGCGGTCAGCTCAAGGCATCGAAAACTCGCTGACGAATCTCTTCAACCGTTCCGCGGCCCTTGACCTTGCGATAGCGCGGTGCGGCGGGGTCGCCGGTGGCGGCCCACTTCGAGTAGTAGTCGACCAGTACGCTGGTCTGCGCGTGGTAGACCTCGAGGCGCTTGCGAACGACGGCTTCCATGTCGTCGTCGCGCTGGATCAGCGCCTCGCCGGTGACATCGTCGCGTCCGGCCGCCTTCGGCGGGTTGTACTTGACGTGGTAGGTGCGGCCACTGGCCAGGTGCACTCGGCGGCCGCCCATGCGTTCGATGATGTCCTCGTCCGGCACGTCGATCTCGAGCACCACGTCTATCCTCACTCCGGCGGCCTTCATTGCTTCGGCCTGCGGGATCGTGCGCGGGAAACCGTCGAAGAGGTAACCGGCGGCGCAGTCCGGCTCGCGCAGCCGTTCCTTGACCAGGCTGACGATGATGTCGTCGGACACGAGCTGGCCGGCGTCCATCACCTTCTTCGCGGCCTTCCCGAGCGGCGTGCCGGCCTTTACGGCGGTGCGCAGCATGTCTCCGGTGGAGATCTGCGGAATGCCGAACCGGTCTCTGATGAACGCGGCCTGGGTTCCTTTGCCCGCTCCGGGCGGCCCGAGCAAAATGATCCGCATCCCCCTCCGTGCCCCAGTCTCGGTTCTTCTTCGCCGCCGGCGCGCCCCTCGCCGGCAAGGCCCGGAAGTTTAACCGCTTTGCCCGCCTTGCTTCGCTCGGCGCCTAGCCCTTCGACCAGGGTGGAAGCTTCCTGCGCACCGCGACGTTCTTCAGCACGACATAGCTCGGCAGACCGTCCTTGTACGGTGGATAGTCCTCGCCCTGAATCAGTGGCGCCAGGTACGCGCGGCCCTTAGGCGTGACACCGAAGCCGTCGCTGGTGATGAAGTCGCGCGGCATCTTGTGCTCCTTGTTCGCCACCTCGGCCAGCGACGCGGTGTCGATCTTCCACCGGTACGGCCGGGTGGACGTGCGCACGATTGCCGGCATCACGGCGTTGGCGCCCTTCAGGGCCAGTTCGACCGCTGCCTTGCCTACGGCATAGGCCTGCTGCAGGTCGGTCCGGGCGGCGACGTGTCGTGCCGAGCGCTGCAGGTAATCCGAGACAGCCCAGTGCATCTTCAGCTTCAATTCGCTCTTGACGAGGTTGGCAATCACCGGTGCCACGCCACCCAGCTGCGCGTGACCGAAGGCGTCGCGCAGGCCCTGGTCGGCGACGAAGCTGCCGTCCGGTGAATGCAGGCCTTCGGAAACCACCACCGTGCAGTAGCCGTTCGCATCGACCTTTGCCTTCACGGCGGCGAGAAACTTCTCCTGGTCGAGCGGAATCTCCGGGAACAGGATGACCAGCGGCAGCGGATGGTCCCGGGTGTCGGCAAGGGCGGCGGCGGCGGCGATCCAGCCGGCGTGGCGGCCCATGACCTCGAGCACGAACACGCGGGTCGAGGTCGACGCCATCGAGACCACGTCCATGCTCGCCTCACGCGTGGACACCGCGACGTACTTGGCCACGGAGCCGAAGCCCGGGCAGTTGTCGGTGATCGGCAGGTCGTTGTCGATGGTCTTGGGTACGTGAATCGCCTGCAGCGGATAGCCCATCGTTGCCGACAGCTGCGAGACCTTCAGGCAGGTGTCGGCGGAGTCGCCACCGCCGTTGTAGAAGAAGTAGCCGATGTCGTGCGCCTTGAAGACCTCGATCAGCCGCTCGTACTGCGCGCGGTCCTGCTCCAGGCTTTTCAGTTTGTAGCGGCACGAGCCGAACGCGCCGCCGGGGGTGTGCTTGAGCGCCGCGATCGCAGCCGGCGACTCGCGGCTGGTATCGATCAGGTCCTCGTGCAGTGCGCCGAGAATGCCGTTGCGCCCGGCCAAGACCTTGCCGATGCGGTCCTTGTGCTTGCGGGCCGTTTCGATCACGCCGGCGGCGCTCGCATTGATCACCGACGTGACGCCACCGGACTGGGCGTAGAAGGCGTTGCGGGAGGGGGGTTTCGCGCGGGGCATCGTCGATCTCCTCTTGCGTTTCGGTTTCCA
>JAHEDN010000127.1 GCA_024641225.1 Burkholderiales bacterium
CGGCGAGTTCACGCGGCGCGCCTTTCTGAACGACCGCCTCGACCTGGCGCAGGCCGAGGCGGTGGCCGACCTGATCGACGCCTCGACCGAAGCGGCCGCGCGCTCGGCCAACCGTTCGCTGGCCGGCGAGTTCTCGCAGCGCATTCGCATGCTGGTCGAGGCGCTGCTCGAACTGCGCACGCTGGTCGAGGCGACGCTGGACTTTCCGGAGGAGGAGATCGATTTCCTGCAGGCCGCCGATGCCCGCGGCCGGCTGGCGGCGATCCGGGCGCAGCTCGACGACGTGCTGGCCCGCTCGCGCCAGGGGGCCGTTCTGCGCCACGGGCTGAGCGTCGTTCTGGTCGGGGCGCCGAACGTCGGCAAGTCGAGCCTGCTCAACGCGCTGGCCGGCGAGGAGGTGGCGATCGTCACGCCGGTGGCCGGCACCACGCGCGACCGCATCGTGCAGCCGGTCGCGGTGCACGGCATCCTGCTCAACATGATCGACACCGCGGGCCTGCGGCCCACCGAGGACGCGGTCGAGCAGATTGGCATCGCGCGAACCCTTGCCGAAGTCGCGCGCGCCGACGTGGTGCTGCACCTCGTCGATGCCAGGGCGCCATCGGCCGACGCCGAAGTGCTGGAACAGGTCATCCAGAGCGTCGGCAGCGGCGTGCCGCTGCTGACGGTGCTCAACAAGATCGATCTGCAGGGCACGGAGCCGAAGGCCGAGGGCGAGCGTGTCTGGCTGTCGGCGAAGACCGGCGCCGGCCTCGATAGCCTGCGCGCGGCGCTGCTCGACGTGGCGGGCTGGACGGCGACGACCAGCGGCGAGACCGTCTTTCTCGCCCGCGAGCGGCACCTGCAGGCGCTGGAGCGGGCGCGCGAACACCTGGCTGCCGCCGCGGCCAGCGCCGACGCCGAGCACGGCTACGGCAATGCGCAGCTGGAACTGTTTGCAGAGGAGCTGCGTCTGGCCGGCCAGCGGCTCGGCGAGATCACCGGCGAGGTCACCGCCGACGATCTGCTCGGCCGCATCTTTTCGCGCTTCTGCATCGGCAAGTGAATGGCCGGCCCGCGGCGCCCGCAGCCGCGATATCGTTACCGCTTTCCGCGCGGAGACTCGCAATGTCCTCGCATTCGTTCACGCCACGGCTTACCCTGCACGATCTGCGCAAGCTGGCGGCCACGCGCAAGCTGGCGATGCTGACCTGCTACGACGCCGGCTTTGCCGCCACGCTCGATGCCGCCGGAGTCGACCTCATCCTGATCGGCGACTCGCTCGGCATGGTGGTGCAGGGGCACGACTCGACGCTGCCGGTGACCGTCGAACACGTGGCCTATCACACGGCCTGCGTGGCGCGTGGCGCCGCGCGACCCTGGATCGTCGCCGACATGCCGTTCGGCTCGTTCCAGGCGAGTCCGGAGCAGGCCTACGGAAACGCGGTCAGGCTGATGCAGGCCGGCAGCCAGATGGTCAAGATCGAAGGGGGCGCCGAGATGGCGCCGACCGTGGAGTTCCTCGTCCGCCGCGGCATCCCGGTGTGTGCGCACGTCGGGCTGACGCCGCAGCACGTCAACGTGTTCGGCGGTTATCGGGTTCAGGGCAGGGGCGCCGACGCCGTCAATCGCCTGCAGGCGGCGGCGCAGAGCCTGCAGGACGCCGGCGCCGCAATGATGGTCATCGAAGCGGTGCCGGAGCCGGTGGCCCGCGGACTCGCGCAGTCGCTGCAACTGATCACGATCGGTATCGGCGCCAGTGCCGCCTGCACCGGGCAGGTGCTGGTGCTGCACGACATGCTCGGCGCGGGGACAGGCAGGAGGCCGCGCTTCGTGAAGAGTTTCATGGCGGGCGCAGACTCGATCGAGGCCGCCGTACGCGCCTACGTTGCCGACGTGCAGGCGGCCCGCTTCCCCGGCCCCGAGCACGTGTACGCGGAAACTCCTGCGGCCTGAGGCGCCGCGCGGCCCGGTTACGGCCGCGCCGCAGGTCGTGGCGCGAAACATCTCCTTGGCGGCGCAAAGGGCCCGTGCGGGCGTTGCGCGTTCGTTAGCATGGCGACTTCGTCAGGCCACCACGAATCATGAGCAACCCGGATCCAGGCAGCGCGCTGAACAGGCTCGCGATCGATCGCAGCGCGACCCCGCTCCGGCGTCGTCGGCCGCTGTGGAAGCGGTGGTGGGTCTGGCTCGTGGCGCTGCTCGCCGTGGCCGCGGCCGCGGCGTTCGTCAGTCAGCGCGGCCGCCCGCAGGCGGTCGAGATCGCCAATGTCGTCAGCGCCTATCCGTCGCAGGCGCTTGCGGTACTGAATGCGACCGGGCGCGTGGTCGCCGCGCGCCGCGCCTCGGTGTCGAGCAAGGCGACCGGGCGGCTCGAATGGCTGGGCGTCGAAGAGGGCCAGCGGGCCAAGGAGGGCGACGTCATCGCGCGCCTGGAAAACCGCGACGTTGCCGCCAGCCGCGAGCAGGCTGCGGCCGGCGTCAAGGTTGCCGAGGCCAACCTCGTGCAGGGCCAGGCCGAACTCGCCGACGCCGAGCTGGCGCTGAGGCGGGCGCGCGAACTGGCGCAGAAGGACTTCGTTTCCGAGGCGTCGGTCGATTCGGCGGTGGCGCGCTTCAACAAGGCGCGTGCCGCGATCGAGACGCTGCGGGCGCAGATCGCGGTGGCGAAGGCCAACCTGCGCGTTGCCAGCGTCAGCTTCGACCAGACGCTGATCCGGGCGCCGTTCACCGGCATCGTGCTGACCAAGAACGCCAACGTGGGCGACATCCTGACGCCGTTTTCGAGCGCCTCGGGCACGACCGGTGCGGTGGTCACGATGGCCGACATGAGCACGCTCGAGGTCGAGGCCGACGTTTCGGAGGCCTCGATCGCGAAGATCACCATCGGCCAGCCGGCCGAGATCCAGCTCGATGCGTTTCCTGACCTGCGGTTGGCGGGCTCGGTTTCGCGCATCGTGCCGACGGTCGATCGCAGCAAGGCCACATTGCTGGTGAAGGTGAGCTTTGGCGAAACCGACGACCGCGTGCTGCCCGATATGAGCGCCAGGATCGCGTTCCTGTCGCGGCCGCTGGCCGCCGACGAGCGCAAGCCCGTTCCCGCGCTGCGACCGGAGGCCATCGTCGAACACGAGGGCAAGGACGTCGTGTTCGTCGTGCGGCCGGATGCAGCGGGCAAGTCGGCCGGCGACCGCGGGGCGGCGGAGAAGAAGGAGGCGGCAGGCGGACGTGCCGTCCGTACTGCCGTGACGACAGGCGCACGCATCGGTGATCTGGTGCGCGTCGAGGGTCTCGCGCCCGGAACGCCCGTCGTGATCAATCCTCCGCCGGCGCTGGCCGACGGCGCGGCTGTCGCGCCGGCGAAGAAATGATCCGGAAAGCGGCCGACCGCGCATGACGCTGCCCGCGGCAAGTGTGCAGCGCACGCCGGGCGCCACGGAAGGCCGCGCGCTGATCGAGATCCGCCGTGTCGCCAAGAGCTACCAGCGCGGCGAGCAGATCGTGCCGGTGCTGACCGACATCAACCTGGATATCGGCCGCGGGGATTTCGTCGCACTGATGGGCCCGTCCGGCTCCGGCAAGAGCACGCTGCTGAACCTGGTGGCGGGAATCGACAAGCCCGATTCCGGAACGCTGTCGATCGACGGCGACGACATCACGCGGTTTTCCGAATCGGATCTGGCGGGGTGGCGCGCGGCGTCGGTCGGTTTCATTTTTCAGTTTTACAACCTGATGCCGGTGCTGACGGCCTACGAGAACGTCGAGCTGCCGCTGCTGCTCACCGCGCTGTCGCGGCGCGAGCGCCGCGAGCGCGTCGAGACGGTGCTGTCGCTGGTCGGCCTGGCCGACCGCATGGACCATCGGCCGAACGAGCTTTCCGGCGGGCAGCAGCAGCGCGTCGCGATCGCCCGCGCGGTGGTGACCGACCCGTTGCTGCTGATCGCCGACGAGCCCACCGGCGACCTCGACCGCAATTCGGCGGCGGAGGTCCTCAAGCTGCTCGACCGTCTGAATGTCGAACTCGGCAAGACGATCGTCATGGTCACCCACGACCCGCGTGCGGCAGAGGCTGCGCACCACCTGATCTACCTCGACAAGGGGCAACTTACGGACACGAGTCCGTATGCCCATTGACTGGAGTGGAACGTGAAACGTGAAGTCTGAAACGTCGGACGCCCGGCGCGGAGGCTTTCCACCTTTCTTCTTTCACTCGCCACTTTTCAGATGTTCTTCCTCAAGCTGGTCCTCCGCAACGCGTTCCGCGCCCGCCTGCGCTCGGCGCTGACGGTTCTCGGCCTGGTGATCGCGCTGGTCGCCTTCGGGCTGCTGCAGACCGTGGTCAGCAGCTGGTACGCCGGCGCGAATGCGGCGTCGAGCAAGCGACTGGTCACACGCAACGCGATCTCGCTGGTGTTTCCGATGCCGCTCTACTACCGCGAGAAGATCCTTGCGGTCGACGGCGTGCGCGGTGCGGCGGTGATCAACTGGTTCGGCGGCGTGTGGCGCGACGAGAAGAGTTTCTTCGCCCAGTTCGCGGTCGATTCCCCGCACTTCTTCCCGATGTATCCGGAGTTCCGCTTCCGGCCTCAGCAGTGGCAGGACTTCCTGCGCGACCGGCAGGGCGCGGCGGTGGGGCGCCAGCTCGCGGACCTGTACGGCTTCAGGGTTGGCGACCGCGTGGCGATCCGCGGCACGATCTACCCGGGCAACTGGGAGTTCAACGTTCGCGCGATCTACGACGGCCGCGACGAGACGACGATCACGCGGCAGTTCTATTTCCACTACGACTACCTGAACGAGTTCGTCAAGCAGCGTTTCCCGCGCTCGGCCAACAATGCCGGCACGTTCGCCATCGAGGTCGACGACGCGAGCCGGGTGGCCGACGTGGCGCGCGCGATCGACGCCGAGTTCGCCAATTCGCTGGCAGCGACGCTGACCGAGACCGAGAAGGCATTCCAGCTTTCGTTCGTCGCCATGATCGAGACGATCGTCCAGGTGATCTCCGGGGTCAGCTACATCGTGATCCTGATCATCTTCGCGGTGGCGGCCAACACGATGGCGATGACCGCCCGTGAGCGGCTCGCCGAGTACGCCACGCTCAAGGCGCTCGGCTTCGGGCCGGGCTTCGTCGCACGGCTGATCTTCTCCGAGAGCCTGCTGATTGCGCTGATCGGTGCCGCGGCGGCGCTGCTGCTGACGCCGGTGCTCGCGGCCGGTTTCTTCGACACGGTCGGGAAATCGATCTTCGCGCGCTTCCAGGTCGCACCATCGACCTACGCGCTGCAGATCGCGGCCGCAGCCGCGGTCGGGGTTCTGGCCGCGCTGGTGCCGATGGCGCGCAGCGCGCGGGTGAAGATCGTCGACGGACTGCGGCATGTCGGGTAGGCCTCGCGATTCGACATGAAACTGCCGCTGGCCTACGTGGCGCGCAACCTGTGGGTACGCCGTCTGACGACGGCCCTGACCGCGGGCGGCATGGCGCTGGTGGTGTTCGTTTTCGCAGCGGTGCTTATGCTCGACGCCGGCCTGCGTGCGACGCTGGTGGCGACCGGCTCGGACCTCAACGTGCTGTTCATCCGCAAGGGCGCGCAGACCGAGGTGCAGAGCGGGGTGGCGCGGGACCAGGCAGCACTGATCGAGAGCCTGCCGCAGGTGGCTCGCGATGCCGAAGGCAGGCCACGCGTGTCGAAGGAAGTGGTCGTCCTGAACTCGCTGACCAAGGTCGACACGGGCCGGCGCAGCAACGTGCCGGTACGCGGCGTGACGCCGATGGGGCTGCAGCTGCGGCCGCACGTCAAGGTGGTCGACGGCCGACTGTTCCGGCCGGGCAGCAGCGAGATCATCGTCGGCGCGGCCGTTGCGCGCCAGTTTGCCGGCGTGCAGGTGGGGCAGAGCCTGTCGTTCGCGCAGCGGCAGTGGACGGTCGTCGGCGTATTCGACGCCGGTCGTACCGCGTTCGATTCAGAGATCTGGGGCGATGCCGAGCAGCTGGCGCAGGCGTTCCGGCGCTTCGGTGGCTACTCGTCGGTGATCGCGCGGCTCGCTTCGTACGACGCCTTCGACCCCCTGCAGGCGGCGGTGGCCGGCGATCCGCGCCTGACCGTCGAGGTCAAGCGCGAGCGCCAGTTCTACGAGGACCAGTCGCGGGCGCTTTCCAACTTCATCAGCTACCTGGGCGTGACGTTGTCGGTGATCTTCTCGCTCGGCGCGATCATCGGCGCCACGATCACTATGTACTCGTCGGTGGCCACGCGCACCGGCGAAATCGGGACGCTGCGTGCGCTTGGCTTCCGCCGCCGCGCCGTCCTCGCGGCGTTTCTGCTCGAGGCGCTTCTGCTCGCGCTCGCCGGCGGCATCGTCGGGCTCGTCGCGGCGACCTTCCTGCAGGCGATCACCATCTCGACCACCAATTTCCAATCGTTCTCCGAGCTGGCCTTCTCCTTCACGCTGACGCCGAAGATCGCCGCGCTCAGTCTCGCGTTCGCGCTTGCCATGGGCGTGGCCGGCGGTTTTCTGCCGGCCATCAGGGCGTCGAGAATGAAGATCGTCGACGCGCTGCGGGCGGATTAGCCGCGGCTAGCCGTTATCGCGGATCGTGCGCCGCTCAGGCGGTATCGGTCGGCTCCGGCGTTGCGTCGGCGTCGGCGAGCGCGGCCAGCGCGGCCAGCGGCAGCGGCTTCAGCGGCGGGCGGATCCGGTAGTAGCCGACCTCCTCCGGGCTGAGGCGGTT
The DNA here is from genome assembly GCA_024641225.1 of Burkholderiales bacterium. GTDB lineage: Bacteria > Pseudomonadota > Gammaproteobacteria > Burkholderiales > Burkholderiaceae_F > JADJWR01. Next base: position 6,710 of record JAHEDN010000127.1, read on the forward strand.
TTCGCCGGCGAGGATCGCGGCGACCGTCGGCCCGCACACGCGCCCCTGGCACGGCCCCATGCCGCAGCGGCTGAAGAACTTGGTCTGGTTCGGGCCGCGGCAGCCGAGCCTGGTCATCGCGCGGATCTCGCCGGCGGTCACCTCTTCGCAGCGGCACACGATCGTTTCGTCGGGCGGGTTGGTGATCCAGGGCGGCGGCGCGTACGCCGCGTCGAGCAGCGGGCGGATGCGCAGGTGACGACGGATCTCGGCGCGCGGCGGTGCGGCGCGTTGTTCCAGTTCTGCCTCGGTCAGCTTGCCGAGTGCACGAGCCGCATCG
>JAHEDN010000128.1 GCA_024641225.1 Burkholderiales bacterium
CCTGAAGGTCGTCACGCAGCGTCAGCCGACGGCCGAGCAGACGGAAGACCTGCTGTTCGCGTGGCGGGTGGCCAAGTTCGTCAAGTCCAATGCCATCGTATTCGCCGGCGGCGGCAGAACGCTGGGCGTCGGCGCCGGCCAGATGAGCCGGATCGATTCGGCGCGCATCGCCGCGATCAAGGCAAAGGAAGCCGGGCTTTCGCTCACCGGCTCGGCAGTCGCCTCGGATGCATTCTTTCCGTTCCGCGACGGGCTGGACGTGGTCGCTGACGCGGGCGCGGTCTGCGTGATCCAGCCCGGCGGCAGCATGCGCGACGAAGAAGTGATCAAGGCCGCCGACGAGCGCGGAGTCGCGATGGTGTTCACTGGTGTGCGCCACTTCCGGCACTGAGTCGACCACGCACTGGCCGCGGCAGCGCGTGGCAGAATCGCTGCGTGGCGACTTCCGCGCGCATCCTCGGCATTGATCCCGGCCTGAATCGCACCGGGTGGGGCGTGATCGAATCCGTGGCCGGACGTCTGGTGTGTGTCGATTCCGGCGTGATTCGCGTGCCGGCCGGCGAGTTGCCCGATCGCCTGGCAGCGATCCTTGCCGGACTCAATGCCGTGATCGTCGAGACACGACCGGCCCGCGCCAGCGTCGAGAAGGTGTTCGTCAACGTCAATCCGCAGTCCACGCTGCTGCTCGGCCAGGCGCGTGGCGCGGCAATTTGTGCCGCAGTGGCCGCCGGACTGCCAGTGCGGGAACACACTGCACTTCAGGTCAAGCAGGCCGTGGTCGGCTACGGCAAGGCAGGCAAGGCGCAGGTGCAAATGATGGTGCAGCGGCTGCTCGGCCTGTCGGCGGCACCGTCACTGGACGCCGCTGATGCGCTGGCCTGTGCCGTTTGCGATCTGCACGCGGACCGCCTGCTTGCCTTGAGCGGCCCGCTGCTATCGGCAGCCTCGCGAAATCGCCGGTCGCGCAGTGCCTGGCGCAGCCGTGGCGCGCGGCTGGCCGGATGAACTGCGCATCATGATCGGCCGCATCGCCGGCACGCTGATTGAGAAGAACCCGCCCGAGGTGCTGGTGGAAGCCGGTGGCGTCGGCTATGAGATCGACGTGCCGATGAGCACCTTTTACAACCTGCCCGCACTGGGCGAGCGCGTCACCTTGCTGACCCACCTGACCATTCGTGACGATGCGCATCAGCTTTTCGGCTTTCTCACACCCGGAGAGCGACAGGCGTTTCGCGAACTCATCCGCATCGCTGGGGTGGGCAGCCGCACCGCGCTTGCCGTGCTGTCTGGCATGAGCATCGGCGAACTGGCACAAGCCGTGGCACTGCAGGAAAGCGGGAGACTGACCAAGGTCCCGGGCATCGGGAAGAAGACGGCCGAGCGCCTGCTGCTCGAACTCAAAGGCAAGCTTGGCGCGCTGCCTGCAGGAGCGCTGGGCGGCGCCGCGCCGGCCACCGAGCTGGGCGCTGATGTGCTGCGCGCGTTGCTTGCACTGGGCTATTCGGAACGGGAGGCGGCGGTGGCCGTGCGGCAACTGCCGGCGGGTACCAGCCTTTCCGATGGCATTCGCATCGCGCTGAAGTCACTGGCCAAGGCCTGACCGTGGCGAACATCCGATGACCGGCACCACCCGCCTGACCTCGACCGAACCGGCATCGCCGAACGAAGAATCGGTCGAGCGCGCGCTGCGGCCTCGGCGGCTCACCGAGTACGTGGGCCAGCGAAAGATCCGTGAGCAGCTGGAGATCTTTGTCACCGCCGCGTGCAACCGCGGCGAGGCGCTCGACCACGTGCTGCTGTTCGGCCCGCCCGGACTCGGCAAAACCACGTTGGCACACATCGTGGCCGCGGAGATGGGCGTCAATCTTCGCGCCACAAGTGGTCCGGTGCTCGAGCGCCCGGGCGACCTTGCGGCGCTGCTGACCAATCTCGAGAAGAACGACGTCCTGTTCATCGACGAAATCCACCGGCTCAGCGCGGTTGTCGAGGAAATCCTCTACCCGGCGCTCGAGGACTTCCAGATCGACATCATGATCGGCGAAGGACCGGCGGCACGCTCGATCAAACTGGACCTGCCGCCGTTCACGCTGGTCGGCGCCACCACCCGCGCCGGCATGCTGACCAATCCGCTGCGCGACCGTTTCGGAATTGTGGCCAGGCTCGAGTTCTACAGCGACGAAGAGCTTGCGGCCATTGTCACGCGGTCGGCACGCCTGCTGAGCGCACGCATCGACGCGGAAGGAGCGCGTGAGGTCGCCCGTCGATCCCGTGGCACGCCGCGCATCGCCAACCGCCTGCTGCGCCGGGTCCGCGACTTCGCCGAGGTTCGTGAAGACGGCGCGATCGACGCTGCAGTCGCCGACCGCGCGCTTGCCATGCTCGAAGTCGATGCGCGGGGCCTCGACCTGATGGACCGCAAGCTGCTCAGCGCGGTGATCGACCGCTTCGGCGGCGGCCCTGTCGGGATCGAGAGCCTCGCAGCTGCAGTCGGGGAGGAACGCGACACGCTTGAAGACGTCGTCGAGCCTTTCCTGATCCAGCAGGGCTTTTTGCAGCGCACGCCGCGTGGCCGGGTTGCTGCGCCGCTTGCCTATGCGCACTTCGGTCTCACGGAGCCGCGCAACCGGGAAACCGGCGGGCTCTTCTAGAAAAACCCAGGTCGAGTGTTCTGCCGCCGCGTCAGCGACGCGAGACCGGCCACCGCTCACGGTCGGAAAGCGGCCACCGGGCGGCAGTGGCCTGCCGGCCCGCACATCCCATATTGCCGCGATGGCCCATATCGATCAGCATAGGCGCCGGTTATTGGCCCCAGCGGAGGCAACCCATGGCGGACGCATCCAATTCAGAAGGCGTCACTCACGTGTCAAAGCAATCGCCGTCGGTGGCTAGCGCGCTCGGGTTGGCAGCGGTTCGCTGGCTTTCCGAACTGCCTGAGAAGTTGCGGCCTCACGAGACTGCCACGCGTTTCCCGCACATTGCCAACATGCTGTGCACTCGCTGGTCGACGCCAATGGCCTGCCGCGTCTACTTCGAGGAACTGCTCCTAGATGGCCGGGGCGACCGGAAGGGATTCCCGCCTCCCGTGGCGCGGGAACTCGCCGCGCTGAAGGACTACTACGAGTCGGTCGTGTTTCCGACGCAACAAACGGCGTGGGACGAACTCGTCAGTCATTCCCGCGGCTGAACCATACTGAGTCGCTGCAGCCAAGGGGCGCCTGAAGGCGCCCCTTGGCGCATCTGCGCTTCCAGCCAACCAGGCCACCGCCCCCGGCCCCGTTGCTGCGCCGCCACCGTGCACAAGGCCCGGGACCTAGCTAAACTCGCCCGTTTTGCAAACCGCCATTGAGGAGGCGCCATGGATTACGCGCGTCAACAGCGCAATCCATCCAGGCATCTGGTCGGTATCGGCGGGGTCGTCCTGTTTCACGCCTTGCTCATCTACGGCCTTGTGAACGGCCTGGCACGCAAGATCGTCGAGGTCGTCAAGGGCCCCATCGAAGTCAAGGTGATCGAAGAGGTCAAGGCGCCGCCACCGCCTCCGGCCGAGATCGTGCCGCCGCCGCCCAAGTTGGCCGCGCCGCCGCCGCCGTTCATTCCGCCACCCGAGATCAACATCGCGCCGCCGCCGACACCGGCCCCGGCCATTACGGCGGTCACGCGCGAAGCGCCACCGGCGCCAATGGCGCCGGTGATCCAGCCGCCTCCTCCGCCGGTGGCCAAGGCACCGCCGCCGCCACCACCACCGTCCGGCCCGAAGAGCGCGCGCGTCGTATGCCCGAACTACGTGCAGGTCATGTCCTCGATCTCATACCCGCGCGAGGCGCTGCTGGATGGCATCGAAGGCGACGTACTGCTCGAGTTCACAGTCACCGGCAGTGGCGAGATCAAGGACGTCGAGATCAAGTCCTCGTCGAACCGCATTTTCAATCGCGTCGCCCTCGGCGCAATTCAGTCCGGCCTGACCTGCAAGGGCCAAGGGCAGGATGTGCGGGTCCAAGCGCCGGTGAGTTTTAAGATCCGCTGATTTCGCGTGAGGCAGCTCAAGAGGCTTTCGCACAGACACCGCGCCCATGAGCGCGACTTGTTAACCCAGAGGTCCCACAAGGAGAGTTTCCGATGATGTCCTTTCTTCGCCGCCAGGCAGCCTGCCTTGCAGTGATGCTCGCCGCGGCCGGTTTCATTGCCCCGATGCCGGCCGCCGCCCAGCAGGAAGCCGCCAAGGCACCGAGCGCCGAGGCGGCAGCGCCCGCCGTCGGGGTCGCGCCGGCAGTCACCAAGGAGGTGATCGACAATCCTTACGGCCTCGAGGCACTTTGGCGACAGGGCGATTGGGTCTCCAAGGGCACGCTGATCATCCTGGTCATCATGTCGATGGGCAGTTGGTACATCATCTTCGTCAAACTATGGGAGCAGTCCAAGCTCGGCCGGGAAGGCCGCGCCATGGGGGCGAGCTTCTGGAAGGCGGCTTCTTTGAAGGAAGGCTCCTCCAAGCTCAAGGCCAGCAGCGCTTATCGCTACATCGCTGATAGCGGCATCGATGCCAACGAGCACCACGAAGGCGCCCTGACCGAGAACATCGACCTCAACACGTGGGTCACGATGTCGGTGCAGCGCTCGGTGGACAACATCAACAATCGATTGCAGGATGGCCTGGCCTTTCTGGCTACGGTCGGTTCGACCGCGCCGTTCGTAGGGCTGTTCGGCACGGTCTGGGGCATCTACCACGCGCTGACCGCCATCGGCATCGCCGGACAGGCGTCGATCGACAAAGTCGCGGGTCCGGTCGGCGAGGCGCTGATCATGACCGCGATCGGCCTGGCAGTCGCCGTTCCGGCGGTGATGGGCTACAACTGGCTGGTCCGTCGCAACAAAGTGCTGATGGAAACCGTGCGTGCATTCGGATCCGACGTGCACGCCGTGCTGCTCGGCAAGAGCGGGGAAGCCGCCCCAGCCGCGCGCGCGCGCTGATCGCCAGCCACCTGGAGAACTGCCATGGGAATGGCCGTCGGTCCCGCCGAAGGCGAAGACGAAGCGATCTCGTCGATCAACACCACGCCGCTGGTCGACGTGATGCTGGTGCTGCTGATCATCTTCCTGATCACCATCCCGGTCGTCACTCAATCGATCGCGCTGCAACTGCCGCAGGAGAAGAACGTCCCGCGGCAGACCGCGCCGGAGAACGTCGAAATTGCCGTCACGAAAGACGGCGACGTTTACTGGGGCATGCAGAAGGTCCGCGACAACGACGACCTTTTCGACCGGCTCAAGGGGGTTGCCACCCAGCAACCGCAGCCGGAAGTACACATCCGCGGTGACCTTGGCGGCCGCTACGAGTTCGTCGGCCGCGTGGTATTCGCCTGTCAGCGCGCCGGAATTCAGAAGGTCGGATTCGTCACCGAGCCGCCGGCCGGCATTGGCAGCTAGCCTGGTGATGATGCGCCGGCGGCGTAGGCAATGCGCAACTGGCCGCGGCAGCTAAGGAGAACACAATGGGCATGAATGTAGGGACCGGCGGCGGTGGGCAGGAGCCGGACGTGATGGTCGACATCAACACCACGCCGCTGATCGACGTGATGCTCGTGCTGCTGATCATGTTGATCATCACCATCCCGATCCAGCTGCACTCGGTCAACCTGAACATGCCTGTCGGCAGTCCGCCGCCGCCACTCGAGCAGCCGGTGGTGGTGACGATCGACGTCGATTTCGACGGCACCGTCTACTGGAACGGGGAAATCGTTCCCAGCCGGGCTGCTCTCGAGGAGCGGCTGGTCGCCGCGGCGCAGACGCCCGTGCAACCCGAGGTGCATCTGCGGCCGAACAAGCTCGCCGAGTACAAGGACGTGGCTGCGGTGATGGCTTCCGCGCAGCGGCTCGGCGTCACGAAGCTCGGGCTGGTCGGCAACGAGCAGTTCGTGAAGTAGGGCTGCACCGGGGCGCGGGACTATCCACTAATCAGCGAGTCTCCGCTCGGGCGGCCGCTGCATCGTGGGGCCGCTGGCCGATCGCCGTCACCGGCCGCGGTCGGTACGCTGACCGTGCCATCGTCGTCGCGCCGGGTGCCGGGGCTGCGACTGAACCGGCAAGACTTCTTATCGGAGTATCGACACATGTTGCCTTCAGCACTGCGCAGGAACGCTCGCCTGACTGCGGCGGCCGCCGCCTTGGCTGCGGCCTTCGGCATGCAGATCGATGCGGACTCGGGCCTTCGAGTCGCCTCGGCCTACGCACAGGAGACCGTGCGCGCCGAGGTGGGCAAGCCGCTTCAGGCGGCGCGCGACCTGATCAAGGCTCGAAAATACAACGACGCCCTGGCCAAGCTACGCGACGCGGAAGCCGTGCCGAAGCGCACGGCATATGAGAACTTCCTGATCGATCAGATGCGCGCCTCGGCCGCCATCGCCGCCGGAAACAATGACGAAGCGATCAAGTCGCTTCAGGCGCTGATCAATTCGGGGCGACTGTCCGAGGCTGATCAGGGGCGCTATGCGGCGACGCTGGCCGGCCTTTACTACCGCGGGCGCGACTACAAGAGCGCGGCGAACTGGGCGCAACGCGCGCTGAAATCGAATCCCGGCGACAGCGTCTCGCGCACGCTGCTGATCCAGTCGTACTTCCTGGCCGGCGACCTGGCCGCCGCCAACCGCGAAGCGCTTGCCGACGTGCAGGCCGCCGAACGTGCCGGACAGAAGCCGTCGGAGGACATGCTGCAGCTGCTGGCCAATATCGCCGGCCGCAACGAAGCCGACCGTGCGGCGTACATCGCGGCGCTCGAGCGGCTGGTCGCCTATTACCCGAAGCGCGAATACTGGGCCGACCTGCTGCGGCGGATCGAATCCAAGCCCGGCTTTTCCAGCCGGCTGAGCCTGGAGGTGTACCGCCTGCGCGCTGCCACGCGGACGCTCGATTCCGCTGCCGACTACATGGAGTACACGCAGCTGGCGCTGCAGCAGGGCCAGGCCGTCGAGGCGAAGAAGGCGCTCGACGAGGGCTTC
>JAHEDN010000129.1 GCA_024641225.1 Burkholderiales bacterium
CGTCGACTGGGGAAACCGTGCCAGCAGTCCGTTGAGGAGCGTCCCCGACCAGTTGCCTGCCGCCGGGTGCACAACGAGGCCAGGCGGCTTGTCAAGCACCGCGATGTCCTGGTCCTCGTAGACGACGTCCAGCGCGATCGGCTCGGGCTCGAACGCGAGCTGCTCGGGCGCCGGCGGCGGGGCGATCTCGATGCTTTCGCCGCCGCTGAGCGTCTGACGGACACGGGCCGCGACGCCGTTTACGCGCACCGCACCTGATTCGATCCACTGCTGCAGCCGGCTGCGCGAAACGTCGGCGAGCAGCTGCGAGAGCGCCTTGTCCAGCCTTTGGCCCGCGGCACTCAACGGCACCGTCAGCGTCAGCAGTGCTCCATCGGCATCGCTCTCATCGGTCGCGATGTCTTCGACGTCGTTCGGGATATTCATGAAGCCGTCGATATAATCGCCGCGACTTGCAACGGTGGTCAGAGCATGATGCGAAGCGTGGCCAGGGACGGATTTCGCCGGGCGCTGAAAGGGGTGGCAGCGGCATCGGTGGTGCTGCTCGTGACGGCGTGCGGCCTGGTGGGGACCGATCCGACCGCGAAGATGACCGCCGAGCAATTATATGCAGACGCCAAGAACGAGATGGCCTCGGGCAACTGGCAGCGCGCACGCGAAGTGCTCACACGCCTCGAATCGCGCTATCCGTTCGGCCGCTACGCGCAGCAGGCGCAGATCGAGATCGCCTACGCGTTCTACAAGGAGGGCGATGCTGCGCAGGCCATCGCCACCTGCAACCGGTTCCTCAAGCTCAACCCCAACCACCCGTTCGCCGACTACGTTTACTACCTGAAGGGCCTGGCCAGCTTCAACGACGACCTCGGACTGTTCGGACGCCGGCTCGGCATGGACCCGACGGCACGCGACCCGAAGGCGATGCGCGATGCCTTCGAAGTGTTCAAGGAACTCACGCTGCGCTTTCCCGAGAGCCGCTATGCGGCCGAGGCGACGGCGCGGATGAACTACCTGGTCAGCGCGATGGCCCAGAGCGAGGTCAACATCGCGCGCTTCTACCTCGATCGCGGCGCCTACGTGGCCGCAGCACAACGTGCCCAGGGTGCCGTGCGTGACTATTCGGGGACCCCGGCCGCAGAGGAGGCGCTGTCCATTCTCGTTCGTGCGTACGACGGGCTGGGCCTGCCGCAACTGCGTGACGACGCCCGCCGCGTGCTCGAGTTGAACTACCCGGGCAGCCGCTACCTAACCGCCGCAAGCCGCTGACGCCGTCGCCGGCGGAAGTCAACTGTCCGCAGGAGCCGGGGCGGAAAAGAACCCGCAAGCCACGCTTTCCTCGCGGGTACGCGCAAACGGCGGCAGGCTGGCCAGCACCGTTCGGCCGTACGGTTTGGAGAGCAGCCGCTCATCGAGAATCATCAGCACGCCGCGGTCCCGCTCGTCGCGGATCAGCCGGCCGACTCCCTGCTTCAGCAGCGTGACCGCCTCCGGCAACTGGTACTCGAGGAACGGGTTGCGACCCATCGCCTTGAGGCGTCGGATCCGCGCCTCGACCACCGGATCATCCGGCGGTGCAAAGGGCAGCTTGTCGATCACCACCAGCGACAGCGCCTCTCCGCGCACGTCGATCCCTTCCCAGAAGCTGACGCTGCCGACCAGGACCGCGTTGCCCTGGCGGCGAAATTCGTCGAGCAGCGCGCGCCGCGTGCTCGAGCCCTGCACCAGCAGCGGCAGCGCCAGCCGGTCGCGAGCCATCGCCTCCGTCAGCCGCGCTGCGACGCGTTCAACGGCACGAAGTGTCGAACAGAGCACGAACGCGCGTCCGCCTGCGGCGGCAATCACCGGCCATGAGGCGTCGGCGACGCGCTCTGGAAAGTCGCCCTGCAGAGGCGACGGCAGCGGTCGCGGCAGGTAGAGCAGCGCCTGCCTCTGGAAATCGAACGGGCTCTCCCAGCGTTCCGTGCGTGCCTGCCGCAAGCCGATGTCGGCGAGGAACGGCGCAAACGAGCCGGCCAGCGTCAGCGTGGCAGAGACCAGAATCCATGCCTGCGCCTGCTGCTCGCGCGCGCGCGCCAGGGCCGCGCCCGGCGCCAGGGGCGTCGCGTGGAACTGCGCACCATGGGCAGTGACTGCAATCCAGCGCACCCGCGCGTCAGCTTCGGCGACGCCCTCTGTCGCCTCGGCGCCGGATTCGTCATCCCGCGGGCCGCCGTGATCGTCGAGCGCCGAGAGCCATGCGGCGATCTCGCCGCGCAGCGCGGCCACTCGCGGCGCCAGCGCGTCGAACTCGGCGTCGCGACCGGCATTCGCCTTCACTGCGCCCGCCAGGGCGCTCAGCGCCTCGTCGACACCGGAGATCCCGCGCCGTAGCGTTGTCCGGCCTCCGCTGCGGTCCAGCGCCACTCGCATCCCGGCGGCGAGCCCCGCTTCGGCGAGCAGCAGGCGGAGATTGCGGGATGCGGCCTCGATCGCCTGCGTCAGCGGCACCCAGGCGGCGCCGCCGCCAGCCGACCCAAGACCGAGCGAGCGCGCATCGTGGGCCAGATCGGCAAGCTGCGCGAGCGACCAGCCGGTGCCGAAGAAATCGGCGGCGGTCTTCGGCAGTTGATGCGCCTCGTCGAGCACCACCGTGTCCACCGCGGGAAGGAAGTCGCGCACCGCATCGTCGCGCAGCGCGAGATCGGCGAGAAACAGGTGGTGATTGACGACCACTACATCGGCGGCCTGCGCGGCCCGGCGCGCCCTGTATACGAAGCACTCGTCCAGCCGGGGGCACTCCTGGCCGATGCAGTTCTCGCGCGTCGACGTGACCAGTGGCCAGATCGTTGCGGACTCCGGGACATCGGCCAGTTCGGCGCGATCCCCGGTCGCCGTCACGCCTGCGAATCTGACGATCGAACGCAGGTGGGCAGCGTCCTGGCGTGACGGCAGGCGGCCTTCGGCTTCGGCGCGCGCCAGCCGCTGCAGGCACACATAGTTCTGCCGCCCTTTGAGCAATGCGGCATCGATGCGCAGGCCGAGCGCCTTGACCAGCATGGCGACGTCCTTGGCAAAGACCTGGTCCTGCAGTGTCCGGGTTCCGGTGGAGACGAGAACCTTGCCGCCGGCCAGCAGGGCCGGGACGAGGTAGGCAAAGGTCTTTCCCGTGCCGGTGCCGGCCTCGGCAATCAGCGTGCCGCGCTCGGCGATCGTGTCGAAGACCGCCAGCGCCATCTCCCGCTGCGAATCGCGCGGCGAGAAACCAGGCACTGCGGCCGCAAGCTCACCGTTGCCCGAGAACGCGGCTGCAACCAAGCGCCGCGCCTGCGCGAGGCGCGTCGAACCGACGTCCGGCGACGATGCCGCCGCCGCGTCCCCGCTCACGCGGGCACGTCTGGCACCAGCTGCATCTGCAGCAGGGCGATCGCGTCCTTGATCTGGAGCTTGCGCTTCTTAAGCCGCCGCAACTTCAGCTCATCGACTCCGGGCTGACCCGCCAGGCGCTCGATGGCCTCGTCCAGATCGCGATGCTCGACCTGCAGTTCAATGATCCGTTGCTTGATCTGCTCCATCTCCATGGCTCGCAGCCTGTCCCCTTTGCGGATTAATCCTAGCAGGCGGCCCGCACGAAGCACAGCCGCGACCGCGTGACATAGACTCGACGGGCCCGCCGACCCAACCCCGACCATGTCCAACTTCAGGGTCTCCGCCTGCACGGCCGAGCACATCGGCGACCGCTCCGAACAGCAGGATCGGGTCGCGATATTGACGAGCCCACGCCATCCGAATGGGCTGCTCGCGGTTGTCAGCGACGGCATGGGAGGGCGCACCGGTGGCCGGATGGCGTCCGACCAGGTCATTGCCACGGCGAACCACGTGTTCCAGGACATGGCCGAGGCAGATGCCGGCAGCCTGCACGCGCTGCTCAAGACGATTGCCGAAGAAGCACACACGGTGATCCGCCTGTCGGCGCTGTCCAGCGAGAAGGAGCCGCATGCGACCTTCGTTGCGCTGATCGTCCGCCGCGACTACGCGATCTGGGCGCACTCCGGCGACAGTCGCCTCTACCACTTCCGCGGCAGCCGCCTGGTCCACCGCACCGAGGACCAGACATACGCCTGGTACCTGCGTGCCCACGGTCGTACCGAGCAGGCCGCCGAAGCGGATATCAAGTTCAAGCACATGCTGGTCAGCGCCCTAGGCCTGAACCGGCCACCGACCGTCGTCATCAGCGAGGCCAGCGACCTGCAGCTCGGCGACTCCTTTCTGCTGTGCAGCGATGGCCTGTGGGCCCATATCTCGGACACCGAGTTCGGCGAATTCCTCGCCCGCACCAGTGCGCGCGAAGCCAGTGGCGAATTCGTGCAGCGGGCCCGCGAGCGGGCGCGCGGCGGCGGCGACAACCTGTCGCTGGCGATCGTCAAGCTGGAAGCGCCCGGATCATCGTGACGCTTCGGCGTGGCGACCATCGCCCAGCCGGCGAGAACGCGCCCCAGGTCTTTCCTGGAAGGGGCGAAATCAGCGTCCGCTGATGCCGTCTGACTGCTTTCGCGCGGCGTCGCGCTCCTGTTCGCGTCGCTCGCGCCGTCGCCTGTTCTCCTCTGCAGTCCGCGCCTTCTCTTCGGCTCGCGCCTGTGCAGCTCGCTGGTGCTCCTCGAGCTGCGCAGCTCTTTCCGCGGCATCGGCCTCCTTCTGCGCTCGCTCCGCGGCCCGTCGTTCGCGCTCTCCGATCCGCTCCGCGTCGCGCTGCTGCGCGGTCGCTCTGCGCTGCGCCGCCTCCTGACGCTTCTGTTCCGCGGCCGCTTCCTGCTTCTGTGGATCGACCGCCGGCGGCGGAGCCGGCTTTCGCACTGGTCTGTCTGGCGTGTCCGCCTTCTTGTCCGCGGCGCTCGATCGGGTGCGGCGCTCCAGCTCCGCGGCCTGCTCCGCCGCGCGCTGACCGCGCGCCTTCGCACGTTCGTCGGCATCGATGCGGCGCAGCGCGTCGCGCGCCGCCACCTCGCGTTCGCGCGCGGCACGCAACTGCTGATCGCGCTCGCGGCGCGCATTCTCCTTGCACGGGTTGACCAGGAACGCCTTCGCGCATTCGCGCTGCGCCTGCTGGTAGCGGCGCTCGATTTCTGCCGCCTCCTGCTGCGCCTGGTGCAACACCGCGGTCGCCTGCTCGCGGCTGGCCAGGCCGTCCTGCGCCGACGCCCCGGCGAGGGCGCTGAGCAGTGTGGCTGCCGCCAGCACGGTCCTGCCCTTAAAGCGCCACGACATCGCGGTGCGGTGCCTCCAGATAGGCGCGTGACTGCATCTCGATCAGCCTCGACGAGGTGCGCTGGAACTCGGTGGCCAGCGAACCCGCCGTGTAGAGCTCCTCGGGCCCGGCCTCGGCAGAGACGAGCAGCTTGACACCGTGATCGTAGAAGACGTCGACCAGCCACGTGAACCGGCGCGCCTCGGCCGCCTGCCCTGCCGACATGCGCGGCACGCCCGACAACAGCACGGTGTGGAACTGGCGCGCGATTTCCAGGTAATCGTTCTGCGATCGTGGACCGCCGCAAAGCACGTCGAAGTCGAACCAGACCACGCCGCCGGCGCGACGTCGCGCGCGGATCGGGCGCGCCTCGATCTGCAGCATGGCGTCGTCGTCCTCCGCCTCGGCCACGCGCATGAACGCTTCAGCAAGCCTGGCCTCGGCCGCGGCACCGGCCGGCTGGAGGTAGGTCTCGATGTGCTCCATTGCCCGGCGCCGGTAATCGACGCCGCCGGCCACTTCGATCACGTCGAGCCTGTCCTGCAGCAGCGCGATCGCCGGCAGCAGCCGGTCGCGGTGCAGGCCGTCGGGGTACAGCGCCTGCGGCGCGTAATTCGACGTGATGACGAAGCCCACACGCAGATCGAACAGCCGTGCCAGCAACCGGTGCAGGATCATGGCGTCGGCGATGTCCGAGACATGGAATTCGTCGAAGCAGATGAACCGCGCGCGCCGCGAGATGCGCCGCGCGACCTCGTCGAGCGGATCGGCGGTTCCCTTGACCGCATCGAGTTCGGCGTGCACGCCGCGCATGAATTCATGAAAATGAATGCGCGTCTTGCGGATCAGCGGCACCGACGAGAAGAAGCAGTCCATCAGGAAGCTCTTGCCACGGCCGACCCCGCCCCACAGGTACACGCCCTGCGGGATCTCCGGCCGGGCGAGCAGCTTGAGCACGGCGTTGCGACGGGCATGCTTGTATTTCAGCCACTCCTCGTCGAGCCTCGCGAGCCGTTTCGCGGCCCGCCGCTGCGCCGGATCCAGCGTGTAGCCACGCGCCGCCAGCGCATCTTCGAGGTGGGATCGGAAGGACACGGAAGGCGATGACCCGTGGAGTGCGGCTCTTGTGCGGTGGACCGGTCACCGCGCACCCGTCGCAGGTCACTCAGAAGTTGAGCGCCCTCTTGTCGACCGCAAGGGCCGCCTCCTTGGTCGCCTCCGAAAGCGACGGATGCGCGTGGCAGATGCGGGCGATGTCCTCGCTGCTGGCGCGGAACTCCATGGCCACCACTGCCTCGGCGATCAGTTCGGAGGCCAGCGGGCCGATGATGTGCACGCCGAGGATCTCGTCGGTCGCGGCATCGGCAAGAAACTTGACCATGCCGGTCGTGTCGCCGAGCGCCCGCGCCCGGCCGTTGGCCGCGAACGGAAACGTTCCCGCACGGTAGGCGCGGCCGGCGCTCTTTAACTGCTGCTCGGTCTGGCCGACCCAGGCAATCTCCGGCGAGGTGTAGATCACCCAGGGAATCGTGTTGAAGTTGACGTGGCCATGCTGGCCGGCGATGCGTTCGGCCACGGCCACGCCCTCTTCCTCGGCTTTGTGCGCCAGCATCGGGCCGCGCACCACGTCGCCGATCGCCCACACGTTCGGCAGGCTCGTCCTGCAGTCGTCGTCGACCACGACAAATCCCCGCTCGTCGAGCGGCAGCCCTACGGCGGCGGCGTTCAGGCCGTCGCTGTTCGGCAGGCGG
>JAHEDN010000130.1 GCA_024641225.1 Burkholderiales bacterium
CGCGCACTGCCGGCTGATGCCGGGCGAGATACTGTGCCTGATGTCGGACGGTGTCACCGAAGCGCAGAACGCGTCGGGAGAGTTGTACGGCTCGGACCGGGTACAGAGGATCCTGCTCGGGCTGGACGCGCGCAGCGCAAGCGCGCGTGGCGTGGCCGATGCGTTGTACGCCGGCGCGACGTCGTTTTCCGCCGGCGCAGAAGCCGCCGATGACCTGACGATCCTGGTTCTGCGCTGGAATGGCCCACCCTCCGGCGGCGCCCCGCCCGGGGCGGACCCGTAAAGGTGGATCGTCGCGAATTCAGCGCACCAGGATCTCGACGCGCCGGTTGCGTGGCTCGGCCACGCCGTCTGCCGTTGCGACGGCGGGCTCTCGCTCGCCGCGGCCGGTGGCGACGACGCGGTCCCGGGCGATGCCGCGCGCGATCAGCGCGCTGCGCACGACCTCGGCGCGGCTCCGTGACAGCGGGTCGTTGATGGCGTCGCTGCCCACCGTGTCGGTATGCCCGATGACCACTACGTCCGGCACCGGACGGCGGGCGATCTCGTCGAACACGTCGCCGATGATCTGCTTCGACTCGGCCGTGAACTCGTCCTTGCCCTCGACGAAATAGAGCGTGAACCGGGCCGGCGGCAGCGGCCGGGCGGCAAGCGCCGCGCCAAACTGCGACTGCACTTCCTGCGCACTCGACTGGTACGGCTTGGGCCCATCGCTCGACAGCCGTGCCCCGGCGTACGGCTGGTCGAGCACCAACTGCTGCGTGCCCTGCGTGACGGTCACGGCTGTTGCCTTGCCGCCGGGATCAGGCAGCAGCACCACCGTGCCTTGCGGTGGCGACGGCGTCGCGCAGGCGCCGAGCAGCACGGCGAGCACGACGACCGCGATGCGGCCGATCATGGAACCGAGATCACGAAGTCGGTGCCGCGCACGCCGAGCACCGCCGATGGCGTGCGCACCGTCATCGCCTGCGGCGACTGCCGGGCGATGCGGCCTGACACCACCGCCAGCGTCCCGCGCTGCAGCCCCGACTCGAAACGTCCCTGGTAGGTGGTCGGATCGAAATCGAAGCGGTCCAGCGAGAGCACGCTGTTCGGCCCGGCGGACAACAGCGAGTTGTCGCGCATCGTGATGCCCACGGAACCGTCGGCGCCGGTCTTCAGAACGTCGGCCGAAGCCAGCGTCATGCCAACCTGGGCGGGCAGCGACTGCCCGCCGCGGTCGACCGAGACCTGGCCCTTGGCGACCTTGATCTGGCCCACGTCATCGGCCGCGCCAGCCGCGGCGCAGGCCACCAGCAGGACCAGCGGCAACCCGCGGCGCAAGCGGTCAGAGAACGTTCGCATCAGTGATCTCCTTCATGGCACGGCAGACTCTACACAAGCACCGTCCGTGTGCAATAGTCGGAACGATGAGCGTCGAGGCCCGGTGCGACCTGAAAGCGAGCATGTCATGCCTGCCGCTCGCCACGGCCTTTGTCGAGGATTTCTGCAGGTCTCACGGCATCGCGCGGAACGACACTCTACGACTGACGCTCATCGCGGAAGAACTGTTCACGAACACGGTGGAGCACGGGCTCGGCGGCGACGGCGATGTCCGCGTACGCCTTGCGCTGACTGCCGGGCCAACGCAGGTAACGATCGTCTACGAAGACGAAGCGCGTCCTTTCGATCCGCTCGCGCGCCTCGACCGGGCGCAGGCCGAACCGAATGCTGCAATCGCGGGACCCCGCGCCGGCGGCTTCGGTCTCGTCCTCGTTGCGGGGATGGCCGAGCGTCTCAGCTACACGCGCGAGGGCGGGTGGAACCAGGTGAGCGTGGTGCTGTCCCACGGGCGCTGAGCGGGGGAACAAAGGGCGAAGCCACGCCGCTGCCGGGAGGCATATCGACGCCTGGTGCCAGGAAACAAGGCGTGGCTGTCGAATCCCGGGGCAGCGCTCCATTCTCGAACGACATTCCTTGACATTGCTCAGTGCCGGACGAGGGGACATTCCCAATCATTGCCCTCGCGTGCCTGGCATCCGAAACTGGCGTCACTGAGAGCGAGGCAGCGGCACGCTTGTCCAACCGGCTTTCCTGACGGTGCCGAGAGTCCATGCATATCGTCGTTTGCGTCAAGCAGGTGCCCGACAGTGCCCAGATTCGGGTCCATCCCGTCACCAACACGATCATGCGTCAGGGCGTGCCGGCAATCATCAATCCCTTCGACCTGTTCGCCCTCGAAGAGGCGTTGCTCATCAAGGACAGGACCGGCGCGCGGGTGACGGTGATTTCGATGGGCCCGCCATACGCCGACGTGGCGCTCAGGAAATGCCTGTCCTTTGGTGCCGACGAGGCCATCCTGCTGACGGACGTCGCCTTCGCAGGCGCCGACACCCTTGCGACGACTTACGTCCTGGCTGGCGCCGTTCGCCAGATCGACCGGCAGCACCCGGTCGACATCGTCTTCACGGGAAAGCAGACCATCGACGGCGACACGGCGCAGGTCGGCCCGGGCATCGCGATCCGACTCGGGTGGCAGCTGCTGACCTACGTCTCCCGCCTGCGGTCCCTCGACACGGCGGCCCGGCGGATCACCATCGAGCGGCGCGCCGAAGGGGGCGTCCAGGTGCTGGAATCGAGACTGCCCTGCGTGATCACGCTGCTCGAAGGAATCAACGAGATGCGCTTCGCCGACATGGCGGGCATGTTCCGCGCTGCCCGCTACGACGTGCCTCGCTGGGACCACACGCTCGCGGGCATCGATGACCTCGGAGGTGCCGGCATCAAGGGCTCGCCGACGGTGGTCGCGCAGGTGTTCGCGCCAACGCCGAAAGCGGTCACCGCGCTGCCGATCCCGGGTGACACGCCGCGCGCGAAGGCGGAAGCCTTGCTCGACAGGATGTTCGCCGATCATCCGAAGCTGGAGGAATCCCTGCTCGACCACCTGCAGACCATGGGAGCCGCGCGATGAGCGACGCCGGGGACGGCGCGAGGAAGCCGGCGATCAAGAAGCCCAAGCGCTCGCTCGAACCGAGGTTCGTCGGCTACCGCGGCGTGTGGGTCTTCGTCGAGCACGAACGAGGCCATGTGCACCCGGTGTCCTGGGAACTGATCGGCAAGGGACGGGAACTGGCCGACAAGCTGCAGGTCGAGCTCGCCGGCGTGGTGCTCGGCGGCAACGGCGCCGCGGTTCGCGCACTCTGCGACGAGGCCGTCTTCCACGGCGCCGATCTCTGCTACCTGATGCAGGACGAGGTGCTGCTCGACTACCGGAACCAGCCGTACACGAAGGGCATGGCCTCGCTCGTCGACACGTTCCAGCCGGAAGTGCTGATGCTGGGCGCGACCACGCAGGGACGCGACCTCGCGGGTTCGGTCGCCACCACGCTGCTGACCGGGCTGACCGCCGACTGCACGGGGCTCGACATCGACACCTCCGACCGCACGCTGCTGTCGGTCCGGCCGACCTTCGGCGGCAGCCTGATGTGCACCATCGTCAACGTCAGCACGCGACCGCAGATGACCACGGTCCGGCCGCGGGTCATGCCGATGCCCGCCCGCGACGCCGCGCGCAGCGGCCGCGTGATCGAGCATCCGCTGGGACTCAGCGAGGCCGAGGTCGTCACCAAGGTGGTCGATTTCATCCCCGACGCCCGAGCCGACAAGCCGCAGCTCGCCTTCGCCGACTTCGTCGTCGCCGGCGGCCGCGGCCTGGCCAAGCCGGAGAATTTCGAGCTGCTGTTCGATCTCGCCAGGGAACTCGGCGCCGAGGTCGGCGCCTCCCGCCCCGCGGTGCACGCCAACTGGGTCGAGACCGACCGCCAGGTGGGCCAGTCGGGCAAGACGGTGCGGCCCAAGCTCTACATCGCGGCCGGCATTTCCGGCGCCGTGCAGCACCGTGTCGGCATGGAGGGCGCCGACGTGATCGTCGCCATCAACAACGACGAGAAGGCGCCGATCATGGATTTCTCCAACTATGCGTTGATCGGCAACGCCGCGGAACTCCTGCCCGCGCTTACCGAGGCGTTCCGCAGCCGCATCGCCGCCGCCCGGGCGAAGAAGGGGGGAGCGGCATGAACCCGCACAGTCGTCTCGAGGGCGATTGCCTCGTGAGCAGCGAGAGGGTAGGCCGATGAGCGAGAAGTTCGACGTCATCGTCGTCGGGGCGGGTCCCGCCGGAAATGCCGCCGCGTACACGCTTGCGCGTGCCGGCGTGTCGGTCCTGCAGATCGAGCGCGGCGAAACGCCGGGCACCAAGAATGTGCAGGGCGCGATTCTGTATTCGCACGCCCTCGAGGAGATCGTCCCTGACTTCCGCAAGCACGCGCCGCTGGAACGCCACATCATCGAGCAGCGCATGTGGCTGATGGACGAAGGCCAGGCGTGCACCGGCGTGAGCTATCGCGACGACGGTTTCACGCAGTTGCCGCACAACCGCTACACGATCGTCCGCGCGCGATTCGACCGCTGGTTCTCCGACCTGGTCAGGGAAGCCGGAGCGATGGTGATCAGCGAAACCACCGTCACCGGCCTGCTGAGGGACGCTGCGGGCAAGGTCATCGGCGTGCAGACCGAGCGTGCGGGAGGCGAAGTCCTCGCCGATGCCGTGATCCTCGCCGACGGCGTCAATTCGCTGGTGGGACAGCGGGCGGGGCTGCGCGAGGACATCAAGGCGGAACACTCCGCGCTGGCGGTCAAGGAGACGCTGTTCCTGCCCAAGGAACTGATCGAGCAGCGTTTTGGCGTCGGCGACGGGCAGGGCGTGGTCATCGAGATCGCCGGACGCATCACCCACGGCATGGTCGGCACCGGATTCCTCTACACGAACCGGGATTCGCTGGCGATCGGCATCGGCTGCATGGTCGGCGACCTGCGCGAGCAGTCGATCACGCCCTATCAGTTGCTCGAGGGCATGAAGCGCCACCCGGCGGTCAAGCCGCTCATCGAGGGGGCGGCGATGAAGGAGTACGCGGCGCACCTGATCGCCGAAGGGGGCTACAAGGCACTGCCGAAGCTGTTCGGCGACGGCTGGCTGATGGTCGGAGACTCGGCGGGTCTGATCAACGGAGTGCACCGCGAAGGTTCGAACCTGGCGATGACCTCCGGTCGCCTGGCCGCCGAGACGCTGATCAAGCTGAGGAATCGCGGCGCGGCATTCACCGCCAGGAACCTGTCCGCCTACAGGGCCGCACTCGACGAGAGCTACGTTATGAAAGACCTGAAGAAGTACGCGGCCGTCCCGGAGTTCATGCATGAGAATCCTCATGTCCTCGGCGCCTATCCTTCCCTGCTCAACCAGGCGGCGCGGGAGATGCTGACCGTGGACGGCGTGGACAAGCGCACCAAGCAGGGCCGCATTCTTGCCGACGTTCGGCAGAAGCGTTCGCTGCTTGGAATTCTCGGCGACGCGTACCGCTTCTGGAGGGCATTCAGATGACCGCATTGGCGCTGCCGGCTGTCAACGTCGAGGAGAAGCTGTTCCAGAACCGCTATCGGGTCGACACGGGGCGGCCGCACATTCGCATCCGGGAGCAGACGACCTGCAGCCGGTGTGATTCGAAGCCCTGCATCGTCTGCTGCCCGGCGGGCTGCTGGCGACTGGAGGAAGGAACGGTCGATCTGGTGGTCGACGGCTGCCTCGAGTGCGGCACCTGCCGCATCGTCTGCGCGCCGGGCAACGTCGACTGGGACTATCCGCGCGGCGGGTTCGGCATTCTCTTCAAGTTCGGCTGATGGACAGCATCCATACCTTCCTGGCGCACGCGATTCGGCTTGAATCCGCGGCCGCGCAGCGTTCGGACGAACTCGCCGATGCGATGCAGACCTGGGGCAACACGGAGGTGGAAGAGTTCTTCCGTCGCATGGCCGAGTACTCGCGGCAACACCTCAAGGAAGCGATGGCGCGCGCCGGCTTCCGCCAGTTCTCGGAGCTGCCGGACAACGGCTACGAATGGCCTGACGGCGTCCCGCCGGAATCGACCGACTGGTGGGGGGTCGACGGCCTGATGGGGATCGAGCACGCCATCGAGATGGCGCTGGAAGGCGAGAAACGCGGCCTTGCCTATTACGAGCACATCGCCGGCAGCACCTCGAGCGAGAGGGTTCGTGCAGCAGCCGAGGAGTTCGCCGCCGAGGAGCGCGAGCACGTCGTCGAGCTCGAGCGGGTCCTCGAAACGCACCGCAAGAAGAGTCGCTGATTCAGGCGGACCGCTTGCCGGCGGCCTGCGCCGCAGGTTGTCTGCGGCAGGTTTTCAGCGCTTGCGAAAAGGGTGGTGGCCAAGGACGGAATTGAACCGCCGACACAAGGATTTTCAGTCCTCTGCTCTACCAACTGAGCTACTTGGCCCTGTCGGACAGGTCCCTGAATCGGGACGCCCTTCGAAGGGCGCGAAGTATAGCGGAGCCCCCCGCCATGCCCAACGGGGCGCGGCCGTCTCGCTGGCCACGCACCGCCTGTCCGTTCGCATCGTGAGGCGGACGGGCCCGCTGCGATAATCGCGGCCGTGCAGCATTCCACGACTTTCGACATCGCCGTCGTCGGCGCCGGCGTCGCCGGACTCGCCACCGCGGTCGGCGCGGCGCAGCTCGGCCTGCGCACGGCGCTCATCGGGCCGCGGGTGCCGGTGCATCGCCCCGATGCCGCCGCACCGTTCGACGCGCGCATCTACGCGATCGCGCCGGCGTCGGTCGCGCTGCTCGAGCAATTGAAGGTGTGGCCGGCGGTCGACGCGGCGCGCGTGCAGCCCGTGGCGAAGATGCGCGTGTTCGGCGATGCCGGCCACGAACTGAGCTTCGATGCCTACCAGGCGTCGCTGCCGCGGCTGGCGACGATCGTCGAGGAGTCCGAACTGCTGCGCGCGCTTGGCACGGCGGCGGGCTTTGCCTCCGGCCTCGAGCGAGTCGAAGCCGCCTTCGACGCAATTCAGGGAAAAGACGAAGCGGCGCGGCTGCTGCTGGCCGATGGTCGCGCGAT
>JAHEDN010000131.1 GCA_024641225.1 Burkholderiales bacterium
AGCATCAGGCGGTCCGCAAAGCAGGAACCCATCGATCCTTGGCGCGGGCACGGAGCAGGGCATGCCGGAAATCCTCTACATCCTGATCGACTATCCACTGCTGATTCTGCTGCCGATCCTGGCCCTGGCCGCGCTGTCACTGTGGAGCGGCTCGAGGACCGCGTGGGTCGTCACCGCGCTTTGGCTGCTTTATCTCGGCTACGAATTCGGGATCAAGTACGAGATCCTGTGCACCGATTGCGTGCGGCGCCCGGAGATGTACGTCGTCTATCCGCTGCTGGCGCTGGCCACCGCCGTCGCCGCCGTGCAGATCTACGTTCACGTGCGCCGCCGGGCTTCGCGCTAGCGCTCCTCGATCACGTCGGCGCCCGCCGGCGGGACGAAGCGAAAGAGTTGCGCGTCGACCTTGGCATTGCGCTCGAAGCGGCTGAAGGTCAGCCGCGAGACCTGCCCGAAGCTGTCGGCGATCACCATGGCAGCGGGCGCCCCGTCGCGCCAACCGATTTCGATCCGCTCGAACTGCGATTCCTTCGCGCGCGGCGTGGCCGTCAGCCAGGCCAAGCCATCCCGCACGCCGCCATCCGCGACCACGAAATCGCGCTCGAACTCGTTGCCACCGAAGAGGATCGATGCGGGCGAAGCCGGGAGCGCCGCCGAGATCCTCTTCACCGTAACCTGGTTGAGATCCTTGTCGTAGAGAAAGAGCCGCTCGCCGTCGGCGACCAGCACCTGTTCGTACGGCTTCACATAGGTCCAGCGGAATTTGCCGGGCCGCTCGAAAGAGAACGTGCCGCTCGACGGCGGCGCGACCTGTGCTGAGCCGCGCGTGACCTGCTGCGTGAACTCGCCGTGGGCGGTCCTCGTCTGGGCCAGGAACTCGCGCAGCGTCGCGACCGCGTCGGCCTGCGCCGGTGCCGCCGCGAGGAGCGCCAGCGCGATCGCCGTAGCGTGAAGCAGCCGCGTCATCTAACCCGCCTCCCGCTGCGGCACCAGGATCTCGCGGTTGCCGTTCGACTGCATCGGCGAAACCATGCCAGCCTTCTCCATGTCCTCCAGCAGGCGCGCGGCACGGTTGTAGCCGATGCGCAGATGCCGTTGCACCAGAGAAATGGATGCGCGCCGGTTCTTCAGCACGATCTCGACCGCCTGGTCGTACAGCGGGTCGGCCTCGCCGCCCGCCTGGCCGCTTTCCGCGTTCAGTTCGGCCACTTCGGGTGACTCCAGCACGCCCTCGATGTACTGCGGTCCGCCTCGCGACTTGAGCGCGCCGACCACACGATGAACTTCAGCATCGGACACGAACGCGCCGTGCACGCGCACCGGCAGTCCGTGACCTGGGGCCAGGTAAAGCATGTCGCCCTGGCCGAGCAGCGTCTCGGCGCCCATCTGGTCGAGAATCGTGCGCGAATCGACCCGGCTCGAGACCTGATAGCTGATGCGGGCCGGGATATTGGCCTTGATCAGCCCGGTGATCACATCGACGCTCGGCCGCTGCGTGGCCAGGATCAGGTGCATGCCGCTGGCGCGCGCTTTCTGCGCGATGCGCGCGATCAGCTCCTCGACCTTCTTGCCGGTGACCATCATCAGGTCGGCGAGCTCGTCGATCACCACGACGATCATCGGCATCGGCTCGAGCGGCTCGGGGTTCTCGGGGGTGAGCGAGAACGGGTTGCCGATGAACTCCTCCTTCGAGCGCGCCTCCTGGAGCTTCTGGTTGAAGCCGGCCAGCGAGCGCACGCCGAGCTTGCTCATCAATCGATAGCGGCGGTCCATCTCGTGCACGCACCAGTTGAGCGCGTGACCGGCCTCCTTCATGTCGGTGACCACCGGCGCCAGCAGGTGCGGGATGCCCTCGTACACCGACAGCTCGAGCATCTTCGGGTCGATCAGCAGCAGCCGAACCTGCGACGGGTCGGCCTTGTAGAGGACCGACAGGATCATCGCGTTGATACCGACCGACTTGCCTGAGCCCGTGGTGCCGGCCACCAGCAGGTGGGGCATGCGCGCCAGATCCACCGTCACGGGCTTGCCGGCGATGTCCTTGCCCAGACCGAGCGTCAGCAGCGAGTGGCTGTCGTTGTAGACAGTCGAGCCGAGGATCTCCGACAGCCGCACCATCTGCCGCTTCGGATTGGGCAGTTCCAGCCCCATCAGGTTCTTGCCCGGTATCGTCTCGACCACGCGGATCGACACCAGCGACAGCGCGCGCGCCAGGTCCTTGGCCAGGTTGACGATCTGGCTGCCCTTCACGCCGGTGGCCGGCTCGATCTCGTAGCGCGTGATCACCGGCCCCGGGTAGGCCGCGACCACCGCGGCCTCGACGCCGAAGTCCTTCAGCTTCTTCTCGATCAGTCGCGAAGTGAACTCGAGCGTGTCGGTGGCGATCGACTCGACATCCCCTTCGGCCTCGTCGAGCAGATCGAGTGTCGGCAGCCGCGCGTCGGCCAGCTCGGCGAACAGCGGCACCTGCCTTTCCCTCTCCTTCCGCTCGCTGGGCTTCGCTCTCGGCGGCGCGCGCTCGATGTGAACCGGGGGAATTTCCTCGATCCGCTCGCGCTCGGTCTGAAGCAGATGGTCGCGCTCTATCGCCGCGGCTTCGCCGATCGCACGGTCTTCCTGCGCCTCGCGCTGCTCGCGGAAGCGGGCCACAAGCTTCTCGCAAAGCGCTCCGGTGCGTTCGGCTACCGCCAGCCACGAGAAGTCAAAGAACAGGCTCGCGCCCAGGGCGACGGCGGCGAGCAGCGCGAGCGTGGCGCCGGTGAATCCCAGCCCCGTCTGCAGCACGCCAGCAACGCTCGCCCCTAACACGCCACCCGCACCCTGCGGCAGGTCGCCCGCGAACCACTGCAGGCGCAAAGCCTCCATTCCCGTGCAGCCAACCAGCAGCACGATGAAGCCGATCGCCTGGACCCAGTCCGGCAGGCCGTGGCGGGCATACGGCGCGTGGAGCCGGCGAAAGCCGCGCAGGACCCACGCCGCACCGGCGATCGCGACGACCCAGCTCGAGTACCCGAATAGCATGTGCGCGACATCGGCGACCCAGGCACCGATGCGGCCGCCGAGGTTGGCCACCAATGCCGACGTCGACGAGTGTGAGAAGCCGGGATCGCTGCGCGAATAACTGGCGAGAACAGAAGCCAGCGCGACGACGGCCAGCGCGCCGACGATCCAGCGGGCCTCGGAAAGCAGGCGGCCGTGGCGAGTCGGTTCCTGCGCCGCAGCCTGCCCGCGCCCGCCACGACGGCGCAGTGGTTCGCCGTGCTCTGTCTTGTCGTTCAAAACGGGACGTTCCCGATGCGCGAATGAGCGGCGATTATAGGTTTGGCCGCTCGCGTTCGAGGCGCGGGCAGGCAATCAGGCCAGGCCGGCGCCTCCGATTCGTCGCCGCTGCGGGGATTTCGCCCCGGCCTGGAGTCGGTTCGTCGGCCGGCGTTGCACGCGGCAGCGGCCTTGCCGACAATCCCCTTATGGACGGCCCGCCCTTGCCTGCTCCCGCGGCGCTGTGCGCGCAGGCGTTGAGCGCGCGCGCGGTCTTTTCGCGCATCGTCAATCTGCGCACCATTGCCGCCGTGTTCTACTTCTGCCTGGTCGTCGTCGTCGGACGCATGCTGCTGGACCTGCAGTACAAGGCGCTCGACGAGTGGACGTTCGACATCGTGCGCTACCTGCGGCAGAACCTGATCAGTGGCCTGCTGCTGCTGGTCATGATCGCTGTCGCCGACAGCATCGCCGCGGCGCGCGGGCTAAGACGGCGCTCGGCGCTGGCGCTGGGCGTGCTGCTGGTCGCGGTCGGTTCGGCCGTTGCCGTTGTGCTGCGCGTCTGGGTGTACGGCACGCTTCCGTCGATCGGCAGCGACAGCGGCTACCTTGCCGGCGTCGGGCTCACCTGGACCCTGCTCGGCTCGCTTGGCTACGCGCTCTTCTACCTGACGCGCGAAGACGAACAGCAGCAGCGGATGCTTTGCGATGCCGAATGCGCGCAGCAGGCCCTTGCCGCGCAAATGATGCAGGCGAGGCTGTCGGCGCTGCAGGCGCAGATCGAGCCGCACTTCCTGTTCAACACACTCGCCAATGTGCGACGCCTGTATGAGACGGCACCGAGCCGCGGCCGCGAAATGCTGTCGAGTCTGATCGGATACCTGCGCGCGGCACTGCCGTCGATGCGCAGCAACAATTCGTCGCTGGGTCGGGAACTCGAACTGGCACGCTCGTTTCTGACCATCCTGCAGATGCGGATGGGTGACCGGCTGCAGTTCAACATTGCGGCCGATGCGTCCCTGCTCGATGCGCCGATGCCGCCGATGGTGCTGCCCACGCTGGTGGAAAACGCAATCAAGCACGGCCTCGCCCCGCTACCCGAGGGCGGCCGCATCGACATCCGCGCCCATCGCACCGGCGAAACCCTCGAGATCGAAGTGCGCGACACCGGCGCCGGCTTCACCGCGGCAGGAGGCAGCGGCGTCGGCCTGGCCAACACCCGGTCGCGGCTGGCCGGACTTTACGGCCCTCGCGCATCGCTTCAACTGGCCGCAGGATCGCCGCGCGGCGTCGTTGCCACGCTGCGGCTGCCGATCGAGGCCGCGCTGCCGGTCGAGGCCTACGCATGAACGCCGTCACCCTCCCGACGCGAGCGCATCGGCCCTGGCGCGACGCCGTGGCGTTTGCCTGGCGGGTGTGTCGCGAATTGACGCCGCGCTGGTGGGCGCTCGGACTGGCCATCGGCCTGGTCATCACGCTCGTCTCGTTGCCGCATCGGCTCGAGATGATCCAGAAGGCCGGCTGGCATCCGCTGCCGGCGATGACCGAAATCGCGCTGCCGATGGTCGCGTCGGTGATCATGTTCCTTGGCTGGACACTGGCCGACGCCGGCGACGACCGCTGGCGCTCTCGTCGCAAGCGTGTCGTCTACGCGCTGCTCGGCGCAGGCGCGGTAGCAACTTTGGCTTGCGTCGGCCTGTGGTACCTGTCAGGCGCGGATGAACTCGTCGCGCAGTTCGCCGTCAAGAAGGGCGAGGCGCCACCGTCAGCCTGGCTCATCCTGCTGGGCGAGTACGTGAACCTGCTGGTCGTGGGCGCCGTCATCTATGCCGTTGCCGAGGTCTTTCAGCAGCGCTGCCAAACGCAACGTGAGTTCGAATCGGCGGTGCGGAGGCGCGGCGCGCTCGAGCACGAGGTACTCGAATCAAGGCTGTCGGCGATGCAGGCCCAGGTCGAACCGCGCTTCCTGTTCGACACGCTGGTCGACATCGAGGCGCTTTACGAGAAGGATGCCCAGCGCGCCGCGGCCAACCTCGACCGGTTGATCACCTACCTGCGCGCTGCCCTGCCACGCCTGCGCGACACCGGCTCCACAATCGAGGCGGAGCTGGACCTGGTGAAGGCCTACCTCGAGGTCGTGACCTCGCTGCACGGCGGCCGGCCGGTGCTCACTATCGCGCTCGCGGAAGAATGCAGGCGGAACCGCTTCTATCCGATGCTGCTGCTGCCGTTGATCCAGCGTGCGGTGCGCCATCCTTCCGGCGTGCTTCCCGAGCGCATTGCCCTCGACGTGCGCAGCGAAGAGGGGGAAATGGTGGCCGTGTTGCGCATCGCCATAGCCGGCGGCTGTGCAGACGATCCGGAACTGCTGCGGGTGCGCGAGCGGCTGGCGGGCCTTTACGGCGCGGCGGCCACGCTGGATTGTGTCGAGGAGGCGGGCGGCGACACCGAGCTGACCCTGCGCATTCCGGCAAACGGCGCGGCGGCGGTTCAATGAACGCGACCGCGATCGTCGCCGAAGACGAGGCAACGCTGCGCCAGCAGCTGGTGGAGCAGCTCGGTCAGCTCTGGCCCGAGCTGACGATCGTCGCCGAGGCGGCCGACGGGATTGCCGCGCTGCGCCTGATGGGCGAGCACCGGCCTGACGTCCTGTTTCTCGACATTCAGATGCCCGGCGCGACCGGACTGGAGGTGGCGCGCCAGGTCAACGGCCGCAGTCGCGTCGTTTTCGTCACCGCGTACGACGAGCACGCGGTGGCGGCGTTCGAGCAGGGCGCGATCGATTACGTGCTTAAGCCGATTTCGGCGGCGCGCCTGTTCACGACCGTCACGCGACTGAAGGAACGCCTGGCAAGCCCGCCACCGCGGCTCGACGCAGTGCTGCCGGCGATCGCGCCGACTGGAGCGAAGAGCTACCTGCGCTGGATCAACGCGTCGGTCGGCCAGAGCCTGCGGCTGATCACCGTCGATGAGATCGTCTACTTCCAGGCCGACAACAAGTACACGCGCGTGGTCACCGCCGACGGTGAAGCGCTGATACGCAAGCCACTGAAGGAACTCGCCGAGGAACTGGACCCGAACCAGTTCTGGCAGATCCATCGCTCGACGATGGTCAATGTGGCCAGCGTGGCCGGTGTCACCCGCGACTTCCGCGGCCGCATGTTGGTCAAACTGAAGGGCCGCAGCGAAACGCTGCAGGTCTCGGACTCCTACACCCACCTGTTCCGGCAGATGTAGGCCCTGCTTCGCTACGACAGGAAATGCGGCGGGCCGGAAGCCTCGGCCAGCGCCCAGATGCCGGCGATAGCTGCAGCCATCTCCGCTTTCGTGGCCACCCCGCCGAATTCCGCCAACCGATACGCCTTGTCCTCGAGTTCGGCGCGCGACAGCGTGTTGCCCGGGTCACCCTTCGGTTCGTCGACGCGGCCATGCAGCGTCCGGCCGTCGGTGGTCCGCACGGTGACCTTGCCGATCCACCGCCCTGGATAGGCGGCATCGACCTCGGGATCGAACGCCATCGTCACCTTGCTACGGAAAGCGGCGACCGCGGCATCGTCGAGTGCGGTCTCGAATTCGCCGAGGCTGGCCGAGTGGCGCAGCGCGATCAACGCCAGCACGGTGCCCATCGAAAACTTCGACTGGTGC
>JAHEDN010000132.1 GCA_024641225.1 Burkholderiales bacterium
GCCAGCGCGTTGGTTTCGATGAACTGCCGGCGCGGCTCGACTTCGTCGCCCATCAGCGTGGTGAAGATCTGGTCGGCGCCGATGGCGTCCTCGATCTGCATCTTGAGCAGGCGGCGCACGGCCGGGTCCATGGTCGTTTCCCACAGCTGCTCGGGATTCATCTCGCCCAGGCCCTTGTAGCGCTGCTTGCCGATCGCGCCCTCGGCCTGCGCCATCAGCCACTGCATTGCGGCGCGGAAGTCGGCCACCGTCGCTTCCCTGGCCCTGTCGCCTTCCCCGCGGGCAATGCGCGCGCCTTCGCCGATCAGGCCTCTGAACGTGCGGGCGGCGCCGTGCAGCGTCTGGTAGTCGGCGGTGAGCGGAAAGTCGGCGTCGATGCCGCTCATCTTGACGTTGCCGTGATGGGTCCGGTAGATGAGCAGGCGGTGCTTGTCGATCTTGGCGTCATACTGGGTCACGACCTCGACCGTGTGGTTGCCCATGGCCCGGGTCAGCGCATGCGCCGTGGCCTCGGCTTCCGCCGCATCGGCCAGCCGCAGTTCGACGCCACCGACGATCGCCTCCAGCGCCGCGCGGTCGATCACGTGCGCCAGCCGCTGCACCACCGCCTCGGCGAGCAGGTACTGCCGCGCCAGTTCGGCCAGCGCGTCGCCGCTGATCGGGCGGTTGCCCTCGACCGCGGCACGATCCGTGTACAGCCGCGCGCCTTCCAGCGCGAGCTTCAGCAGGTAGTGGGCGAGTTCGTGGTCGTCCTTGATGTACTTCTCTTCCTTGCCGTGCTTGACCTTGTACAGCGGCGGCTGGGCGATGAAGATGTGGCCGCGCTCGACCAGCGCAGTCATCTGCCGGTAGAACAGCGTCAGCAGCAGCGTGCGGATGTGCGCGCCGTCGACGTCGGCATCGGTCATCACGATGATGCGGTGGTAGCGCAGCTTGTCGGGATTGAAGTCCGGGCCGATGCCGGTGCCGAGCGCGGTGATCAAGGTGGCGATCTGCTCGGAGGCGATCAGCTTGTCGAAGCGCGCCCGCTCGACGTTCAGCACCTTGCCGCGCAGCGGCAGGATCGCCTGGAACTTGCGGTCGCGCCCCTGCTTGGCGCTGCCCCCGGCCGAATCGCCCTCGACGATGTACAGCTCGCATTTGGACGGGTCGCGCTCCTGGCAGTCGGCGAGCTTGCCCGGCAGGCCGGCGCCGTCGAGCAACCCCTTGCGGCGGGTCATCTCGCGCGCTTTGCGCGCGGCTTCGCGCGCGCGCGCCGCCTCGACGATCTTGCCGCAGATGATCTTCGCGTCGGCCGGCCTCTCCAGCAGGAACGCTTCGAGGGCCTTGCCGACGACGTCCTCGACCGCCGGCCGCACCTCGCTGGAGACGAGCTTGTCCTTGGTCTGCGAGCTGAACTTCGGCTCCGGCACCTTGACGCTGAGCACGCAGGCCAGGCCTTCGCGCATGTCGTCGCCGGTGGTCTCGACCTTGGCCTTCTTGTCGAACTCGCTGGCCTTGATGTAGTTGTTGAGCACCCGCGTCATCGCCGCCCGCAGCCCGGTGATGTGCGCGCCGCCGTCCTTCTGCGGAATGTTGTTGGTGAAGGCGAGCAGGTTCTCGGCGTAGGCGTCGTTCCACTGCATCGCCACCTCGACCCCGATGGGCGCGCCGGAGACCGTCGATTCTGCGGCAACGTGGAAGACGTTCGGATGCAGGACCGTCTTGGCCTTGTTGATGTATTCGACGAAGCCCCTGACGCCGCCGGAAAAGGCAAAGTCCTCTTCCTTGCCGGTGCGCTGGTCGTTGAGCCGGATGCGCACGCCGTTATTCAGGAACGAGAGCTCGCGCAGCCGCTTGGACAGGATCTCGTAGTGGAACTCGACGATGCCGAAGATCGACTCGTCGGGCAGGAAATGCACTTCGGTGCCGCGCTTGTCGGTATCGCCGATGACCTTCATCGGCGATACCTCGACCCCGTCGACCCTCTCGACGACGCGGTCCTGAACGTCGCCCAGGCGGAACTCGAGGAAGTGCACCTTGCGGTCGCGGCGGATCGTCAGGCGCAGCCATTTCGACAGCGCGTTGACGCAGGACACGCCGACGCCGTGCAGCCCGCCGGAGACCTTGTAGCTGTTCTGATTGAACTTGCCGCCGGCGTGCAGTTCGGTCAGTGCGATCTCGGCGGCCGAGCGCTTCGGCTCGTGCTTGTCGTCCATCTTGACGCCGGTCGGGATACCGCGGCCGTTGTCGATCACGGACAGCGAGTTATCGGTGTGGATGGTGACGACGATGTCGTCGCAGTAGCCGGCGAGCGCCTCGTCGATGGCGTTGTCGACGACCTCGAAGACCATGTGGTGCAGGCCGGTGCCGTCCTGCGTGTCGCCGATATACATGCCCGGCCGCTTGCGCACGGCCTCGAGCCCCTCCAGGATCTGGATCGCGCCGGCGCCGTAGTCGCCGGCCGTGTCGCCGGCGCCCGGCTGCGCCGGAGTATTGGGTACTGCTGACATTTGCTTCCTTACCTGCTCTGTTTCCCCGCTCTTATTCCCCTTCGCCCAGCGGCAGGGGACAAGTCGGCGGGGCCCTGCCCCGATGATCTAGATCCGCATCGGCATCACGACGTACTTGAATTTCTCGCTGTCCGGCATCGTGATCAGCGCGCTGCCGAGCGCGTCGCCGAGCGCGAAGCAGACCTCGTCGCACTTCAGGTTGGCGAGGACGTCGAGGAGGTAAGTCACATTGAAGCCGATGTCGAGACCGTCGCCCGAATAGTCGACCTCGAGTTCCTCCTGCGCGTCTTCCTGGTCGGAGTTGGTCGAGTTGATCTTCAGGCTTCCGGCGCCGAGCACCATGCGCACGCCCTTGAACTTGTCGGTGGTCAGGATCGCAGCCCGCTGCAGCGCCGCGGCCAGCAGTTCACGGGAAACCGCGAAGTGGCGCGTGTTGGCGGCCGGAATCACCTTCGTGTAGTCGGGGAACTTTCCCTCGACCAGCTTGGAGATCAGTTCGATGCCGCCGAACGAGAACTTCACCTGGCTGGCGGCCATCTGCACCCGTACCGGTTCGTCGGGAGTATCCGGCAGCAGCCGCGAGAGCTCGTGAATCGTCTTGCGCGGAATGATCGCCTCGATGTGGCCGCCGGCGGCGCCGTCCTTGACGACCTCGGCAAGCGCCAGTCGGTGGCCATCGGTGGCGACGGCGCGAACCATCTGCCCGTCGACGACCAGAAGCATGCCGTTGAGGTAGTAGCGGATGTCCTGCGCCGCCATCGCGTAATGGACCATCCCCAGCAGGTACTTCATCGTGCCGGCGGGCAACTCGAAATCGGCCGTGTATTCGGCAGCCGCTACGGCCGGAAACTCGTCGGCGGCCATCGTCTGCAGGTTGAAGCGGCTGCGACCGGACTGCACCGTGAGCTTCTTGCCCGATAGTGACAGAGCGACGTCGGCTTCAGGCAGCGCGCGCAGGATGTCGACCAGTTTGCGCGCCGATATTGTCGTGGCAGCCACGTCGCCGCCGGCGCCGATCGCGGCTGCAGTCTGGATCTGGATCTCCAGGTCCGTGGCCGTGAAGGAAACCTGCTCGCCGTCCTTGCGCATCAGCACGTTGGCCAGGATCGGCAGCGTCTGGCGCCGTTCAACGATTCCGCTCACCACCTGCAGCGGCTTGAGCAATGCATCGCGGCCGGCTCTGACGAGTTGCATTGTTTTCCTTTTCTCTCAAAACAAGAAAAGCTAGTTAATAGATACCCGCCAAATCCGGGGAAAACCCACGACAACGCCTGTGCAACAACGACTTACCGTGGCTGGAAGGCTGTGGGCATGCCGTTTACAGCACCGCTCGGTAGCTGTGGACGGCGCTGGACAAAACAGGCGACTTTTAGGCCAGCCGCGCATTTTCCCACGGTTGCCCACAGGCGTGCAGCCAGCCTGTCAACAGGAATTACCGCCACCTAAGATAGCCGGCTCAGCCCTTCAGCGCCTGCTCGAGCACGTGCAGCGCGTGGTTCAGTTCGCTGTCCTTGGCCCGGTGCAGCCGGATCTTGCGCACGGCGTGAAGCACGGTCGTGTGATCGCGGCCGCCGAACAGTTCACCGATCTCCGGCAGGCTCTTCTGCGTCATTTCCTTGGCCAGGTACATGGCCACCTGACGCGGCATGGCGATCGAGTTCGGTCGACGCTTGCTGTACATGTCGGCGACCTTCATCTTGTAGTAATCGGCGACCGTCTTCTGGATCAGTTCGACCGTCACCTGACCGGTGCTGGCGCCGAGCAGGTCCTTCAGCGCCTCGCGCGCGAGATCGACCGACAGCGGACGGGCGTGGAACGAGGCGAAGGCGAGGATCTTGCGCAGCGCGCCTTCGAGCTCGCGAACGTTGCTGCGCAGGTTCTTGGCGACGAAGAAGGCGACGTCCTCGGTGAGGTCGGCGTGCTCGAGTTCCGCCTTCTTCAGCAGGATCGCGACCCGCATCTCGAGCTCGGGCGGTTCGATGCCGACCGTTAGCCCGGAGGAGAACCGCGATACCAGGCGGTCCTCGATGTCCTTCAGTTCTTTCGGGTACGTATCCGAAGTGATGATGATCTGCTTGCGGCCGGCGACCAGGGCCTCGAACGCGTAGAAGAACTCCTCCTGGGTGCGACTCTTGCCGCCGAAGAACTGGATGTCGTCGATGAGCAGCAGGTCGAGCGAGTGGTAGTAGCGCTTGAACTCATCGAAGGCCTTCTTCTGGTAGGCACGGACCACGTCGCTGACGTACTGCTCGGCGTGGATGTAACGCACCTTGGCGTTCGGCTTGCGTGCCAGGATGCCGTTGCCGACGGCGTGAACGAGGTGCGTCTTGCCGAGACCGACGCCGCCATACAGGAACAGCGGGTTGTACGAGCCGCCCGGATTCTCGGCGACCTGCATTGCCGCGGCACGAGCCAGCTGGTTGGCCTTGCCCGTGACGAACGTTTCGAAGGTCAGCGCCGGCTGCAGGCGGGCGCGCTCGACATGCTCGACGCTGCCGCCGACCGGCAGCGTTGCGCCGTCGCTGAGTAGGCGAGCTTCGCCGTCCGGTGGCGGAATGAACACCGCGGACGGTCCGCCCGCCTCGGCAACAGGCTCGGCGGAGAGACTTGCTGTTACCTCGAACTGAACGTCGACGGGGTGCTGCGCTATATCGGTCGCCGCCGCCCGGATCCTGGCCTCGAACTGGCTGCGGACCGCGTCCAGTTTGAGCCGGTTCGGCGCAGCGATGCGCAAGCGGCGTGCGTCAGCGTCATAGGCGATCGCCCGCAAGGGCTTGATCCAGGCGACGTATTGTTGTGGGGTCAGTTCACGCTCCAGGCGACTGGAGCAGTCTTGCCAGATCTCAATCATTGCAGTGCTTTCCCGCCCCCTTGGTGACCGAGAATCCTGTCAACGACAGGTTCGGTTTCTGGTTATGAAAAAAGCGAGCGTTCGAAGATGTTGGCGCAAATTAGTTGCTTTTGCTAGCCAACGGCACCGTCAGCCGCCCCTGCTAGTGATTCTTGAGGCTGCTGGCGCAACGCGATTCCGAGCGATCGACGGGGGGCAGTCTAGCCAGCAGAGCAAGCCTTATCCACAAGAAAGGCGCAATTGCCCAGCGAATGAACAAACTTACCCCGCTGTATGACAAGGGCGTGCATGACAGTGTTTGCTCACATACAGTGTTGCCCGCTTTTTGCGCCCGACAAAAATTTTTTCTCCGGCGCTTGCCCTGTGCACAAACGTCCGAATACTGTGGAAAACTGGAATCGCACCCTCCCGGAGGGGCTATCCGGGACTCTGCGACGCAGTGCGTGTCGGTTTGACGCGGGCCTCGCCGATCGCTTCTAATGACGGGCTTTTCGCGGCCGCGCTTTAGGGACATTCGTCTTTTGCCACCGCTGCGACCCGAGCTTGCGGCCTGTGCCATCGTGCAGCCTGCACGATTTTCCGCGCCGCGCACCGTTTCCAAGCAGGAATTCTGATCATGGCCACCAAACGCACCTTCCAGCCCTCGGTCGTCAAGCGCAAGCGCACGCACGGGTTTCTTGTTCGCATGAGGACGCGCGGCGGCCGCGCCGTGCTGAATGCACGCCGCGCCAAGGGCCGCAAACGGCTTGCTGCCTGACGCGGCGGACAAGGCCCCAGGACGGCTGCCGGCGGTTCGCCGGCTGCGTTCACCCGCCGAGTTCATCGCCGTGACTTCCGACCCCCAGGCGCTGCGCGCGGGTCGCCGCTGGCTGTCGATCGCGGGACGCTTGAAGCCGGATGGGAACGACGCGCCGGTGCGCTTCGGCTTCACCGCGTCGCGCCGGCACGCGCGGCGGGCGGTGGACCGCAACACGGCCAAGCGAGTGCTGCGCGAAGCGGCGCGGCGGCACCTCCCGGCGCTCGATGCGGCGGCGGGGAACCGCTCGGTCGACATCGTGCTGCGGCTGAGGGCCGCGGTACCGGACGGCGCCACGCTGGCCCGGCACGCCTGGAAGGCGGCGCTTCGGGCGGAGGCCGACACGCTGCTGGCACAACTGGCGCGAAGCCTGCGCGGCAGCGAGGCGATTCGATGAAGGCAGTTTTGCTGGCGCTGCTGCGCGGCTATCGATACCTGCTGTCGCCGTGGATCGGCGGCAACTGCCGGTACTGGCCGACTTGCTCGGAATACGCGAGCGAGGCGATCGAGGCGCACGGCGCGGCGCGCGGCAGCTACATGGCGATGGCAAGGTTGGCGCGCTGCCACCCCTACGGCGCCGGCGGCGTTGATCCGGTACCAGCGAAGTTTCGCTGGCGCTGCTGGTGCGCCGCGGGGCAGGCCTCGAACAACGCGTCTGGCGTGGCCGGTCTGCCGGACGGCGGCGGCGCGCGGATTTCTGAGCAATGAAGGAAGGCATGGATTTCCAGCGCACGGTCCTGTGGGTGATCTTCGCGAT
>JAHEDN010000133.1 GCA_024641225.1 Burkholderiales bacterium
AAGGAGGGCAAGTTCCCGAAATTCGTCCAGCGCATCGCCCAGATCACGTTCAGCGCGGAACAGGCGCGGCGGCGCGGCCAGGAGGTGCTGTACGTCACGGAACGCTGCGTGTTCCGCCTGGGAGAGCAGGGCTTGACGCTCACCGAGGTGGCGCCGGGCATCGACATCGAGCGCGACATCCTGCAGCGCCTGCCCTTCACGCCGGCCATCCAGGGGCCGGGGGAAATGGACAAGGCCATCTTCCGTCCGGCGGCGATGGGACTGCGCGAGCGCATGCTCGACATCCACATCGAGGACCGCCTCAGCTACGACGCCCCGACCGATACCGTCTATATGAACTACGCCGGCATGCGCGTTCGCAGCGAGGCTGACGTGAAGACCATCATCGACGCCGTGGACCGCCTGCTCGGACCGCTGGGCAAGCGCGTGCACTCGGTGGTCAACTACGAGCGCTTCTCGTGCGACGACGACGCGTTCGAGGCGTACATGGACGCGGTCAAGTACGTGGAGAAGACCTACTACCTCAGCGTGAAGCGCTATACCAGCGGCGCGTTCCTGCGCCACAAGCTGGGAGCCGGGTTCGCGAAGCGCGATATCGTGTCCGAAGTGCTCGAGACCGCTGCGCCGGGCACGCCCGGCAAGAGGATCGATGCCCGCGAGACGGGCTACACGCTGCCCGAGTTTCTCGCTCACGCCATCGCGCTCGAGAGTGAGGCCGCCGACCGGTACCTGGAACTCGCCGACATGATGGAGGCTCATCGCAATGACGAGGTCTCGTCCTTGTTCCGTGACATGGTCCGCTTCTCCCTGATGCACCGCGACGAGATCATGGAGCGTGTGGGTGCCATCGTGCTGCCCAAGCTCAGGTCGTGGGAATTCCGCTGGCGCACGCCGCCGGAAGTGGGCGGCGAGGAGGCCTTCGACTACCTGCTCGAGCCGTTCAACGCGCTCCAGTACGGGCGGGGCAACGAGGTGCGCGGCATGGAGTATTACCGCAGCGTCGCCGACGAGGCCACCGATCCCGAGGTGAAGCGTCTGGCCGAGGAGTTCGCCAACGAAGAGGCCGAGCACGTGGCAGCGATCGACAGGTGGCTCGAGCGAACGCCCGGGCCTTCATCGACGTCGTAACGCAAGCCGACGCTCGATCGTCGCGCTTAAAGCGCCCCCGGTGCTGGAGGCAGATCTGGTGAATTGAGAACCGTCGCAGGCAGAAACCGAGCCGGGCGTCTCATGGGCGGAATCTGAGCCGGAGCCGCCTTGCGCATCACGAACATGCGCTGCGGTTTGAATACGGCTGTCGGCAGACCGACTGCCGATGGCTGCAGTAGTACGAAGCGGCCCTGTCACCGCTCCGGCGCGACCGCCGGCAAAGGGTCGAACTGAACTGCTCAGGGGGCCGGCTCTTGGGCGCGCAGCGATCGACGGCACACGCGCTCGGTCGGTCCGGCGCATGCAGTCTAGGGCCGAGGGATCTCGTTGACCTTTGTGGGCACGTCGTAGCCGCGCTGCACCGCCGGCCGGTCGGCGATCGCGAGATACCACCGCAGGAGGTTCGGATAGGCCCTCAAGTCCATCTCCTGCCACTCGTAGCGCGAAATCCAGGGCCAGGTCGCGATGTCGACGATCGAGTAGTCACCGGCAAGAAACGCCTGCTCGGACAGACGCGCGTCGAGCAGCTTGTAGATGCGCTCCGTGGCCTTGCGGAAGCGTTCTTCGGCAAACGGTGCCTTGCCGGGATTGAAATGGAGGAACTGATGCGCCTGGCCCAGAATCGGACCTACCGCAGACATCTGGATCATCAGCCATTCCAGGGTGACCCAGCGATCGCTGCCGCCGAGGCGGCCCGTCTTGTCCGCCAGATAGAGCAGGATCGCGCCCGACTCCACCAGCGTGCGGCCGGTCTCGTTGTCCACGATGGCAGGAATCTTGCCGTACGGATTCAGGCGCAAGAACGCCGGTTCGAACTGCTCGTTCTTGCCGATATTGACCGCATGCACCGTGTAGGGCAGCCCGAGTTCCTCGAGCGCGATGGAGATCTTGCGCCCGTTCGGTGTCGTCCATGTGTAGAGATCGATCATGTGGCTGGCTCGCGATGAGGTATTGCCAATACTAGCCGGCAATAGCCCAGCGGTCAGATGGGTCGAGTGCCGGCGGCGCGGAGTTCAGGCAAACCAGCCGGCAATGACCGAAACAGGAGCCGGCCCGACCGGGTGCACGGGCCGCCCCCGATCTTGAAGATCAGACGCGCTCACCGATCGGACGAACTCGCGGCGAATGGCTTTGGCTCGGACCAGTAGTCGCGGGTGTCCGCCTCAGCCGCGGCCGCGCGGCCCCCAGCAATCCGAAGCAACAGGAATTGCGCCACTGGACGACCATCGTCGGCGGCACGCTGAAGAAGCCTCGCCGCGCGTTGGCGATCCTGCCGAACCTGTCCGCCATACAGCGCTTCGCCATAGAACAGCATTTCGCCCGCAATCTGCGCAGCCTGTGCGTTGCCTTGATGCGCAAGCTGTTCATACACGGTCAGCGCCAGCGTGAAATCGCCGTTGGCATACGCTTCGCCGGCACGGTCCCACGGGTCTTCCTCGGCAAACACCGGGGCAGACATCAGCAGCGCGGGCAGGGCAAGGCAAGCGACCCATGTCTTCATCGGCCGTTTCGTCAGTTTGAGATGCCAACCCGCCTTCAACACGCGAATGGCCCGGGTACCTAGGGCTTGCCGCTTTCCCGAGTCGCCTTTCAGTCGCTCCTCGTCGGCCATCGCAGATGAACCCAGGCCGCTGCTGAGCGCGAAAGCCACGGGCAGAGTCAGTTTTTTCATGATGACTATCCTTGTGAGAAGAGAATGAAAGAACGCTCTCGTAGTGGCCGCAGAGCGATAACGGCGTTGGCATTCCTTGGGCACGGCGCGATGTGCTGCGTGATGAACGATGTAAGGTTGACGGCTCTCACGTAGAGCGATCCAGGTGCCGCAGCAGGTGCAGCGCTATCGGACTGCCCCTCTCTGCTGCCTGCGCAAGCAGCACGGCAGCGCGCGTCCGGTCCTGCCGGACGGACGCGCCGTACAGCGACTCACCGAACAGAAGCATCTGGCCCGCGATTTCTGCCGCCCTCGCATGGCCCTGGGCGCTCAGCTGCTCGTAAAGCCTGAGCGCCTGCGAGAAGTTCCGCCGTTCGTACGCCGTTCGCGCGGATTGCTGCAGTTCTTCCAGGGCACGATCGGCCGCCGGGAGTGCGGATAGGGTGGAACCCTCCAGGGAACAAGCCACTGCTTTCATCGTTGGCCTCCTGACTTTCCTCTCGAATCCGAAAGGGACCCGCAGGACATCGGGAAAGGAGGACACGCGACGAGGCCGCGCGCCAGAGCGCCGCCCTGTGGCCCATGCTGCGAATGACTTGATCCCGGCCTCACGCTTACCTCCGGCGTCCCCGTTCGCGGAGACGTGCAGGCAAGGTAGGAGCTCGGCGTTATTTCCGCGTTATTCGCCCGCGGTCTGGGGGCAGATCAGCGTGCCGCGCCTGCCATTGCGGCGCCCAGCAACGCCCGGTTGAACCGGTTTCGGTTCAGAAAGCTGTCGCGGAACGACTCGGGTACGTGATAGCGGGCCACCGTGTTGACCCAGTCCACGCCCTCGCGCAGTGCTTGTCGCGCCAGTGTCTCGTCGACATCGCGCGCCGCCTCGAAGGCCAGCCACCACTGCGCGCCACGGTAGACCACGGGCAGCGTGAAGCGGCGCATCAGCTTCAATGCCGCCGTCACCTCGGCAATGACTCCTTCGCGATCGCCTTCGCGTCCGCACGCCAATCCCGCCACCAGATGCGCGAGAAGCGAGTGGCCCATGTGTCCCGACGCGGACGCTGCGCTGCCGATGTCGCGCGCGCTGCGAACGTCCTCCAGGCGCGGGGTGATCACCATGTGCATCAGCGTCAACGCCCAGCGATACGTCTCCTCGTTGACCTCGGCGGCTGACTCTTTGCAGACTCGCATCAGTTCGTCGGTCGGCTCGCCCTGGAGCCAGACGATCTGCAACCGGTGCAGGTCGAAAAGCAGCCGATGCCTGCGGTTGGCAGCGTCGATTGCAAGCGACCCGGCACCGGCCAAGCTGCGCTGAGCCCGCTGCGGCTGGCCCAGTTGAGCCCAGACGAGCGCTTCCCCGGTAAGCGCACTGCGTGCCCACGCCGCGCTCACAGTGTCCTTCTGCGCGAGCACCGCATCGCGAGCGGCGATCGCCTCGCGGTAGCGCCCCAGGTAGGAGAGCGCGTCCGCCAGACTGTTGGAGAGGAACCACGCGAAGGTCGAATCGGGCGAATCCGCTACCAGCAACTGCGCCTCTTGGAGGCGGTCGCAGGTCTCCTGCACACGGCCGGCAGCCTGCGCAATGTTGGCGGCCACTTGAAGCACGCCGGCGATCATGCGCTTGCGGCCGACCTCGCGGGCTCTCTGCAACGCAGCCACGATCTGCTGCTCGGCGAGCGCGAGCTGACCCGTGTAGAAGAGGGCGCGCGCGTAATCAGAGTGGAACCAGCCTCGAAACTGGGGGTCGGGGTGCTCGCGCATCGGCAGTTCGATCAACTGCAATTGCTCCAGCGCTTCGACGCTGCGGCCGATGACCAGAAACTCCGAGGCCAGGGCAAATCGCACTTCGACGACCCGCAGCGGCGTGGCTTCGTCGATCAGATCCGGATCCGACAGCATGCCCTGCGCAGTTTCAATGGCACGCTCGGTCTGGTCCAATTCCCCGAGAACGAACGTCCGCGAAAAGCAGATGCGAAATCGCTCATCGGCGCTTGTCGCGTTAGCTTGCATGCGATCGAGCAGCGCCATCTTCTCCTCGCCACTTGCCCGTTCGCGCATCAGATCGATCAGCAGGAACTGCATCTGCAGCGCCTCGCGTCGCTGACCAGACGCCTCGGCCAGAGCAATTGCACGCTCGATCAGCGACCGCGCTTCCGAAAAGCGAGCAGCAGCCTCGGCCCGCCTGGCTGCCGCGTGCAGGTGCGGCACCGTCCGCGCGGCATCGCCTGCCGCAAGCCAGTGCTCGGCCAGCCGCGCCGGTTCGGTCTGCCTGACCTCCAGATACTCCGCGATCGCCCGGTGCGTGTGTCGGGCAATCGCTTCCGGCACCGAACGTCGCGTGGCCTCGTAGATCAGGTCGTGGGCAAACGCTTCGCCGCGGAGGACCTGCGCGGACTCGAGTTCGCCCCACGCGTCGGCCAGCGCAAGTGCCGGCGTCTGCAGTACGTGCTCGGCAAGAGCCGCGCTGAAGTCCAATCCTGCGAGCGCGGCCACCCGGGCCAAGGCCAGCGCGCCTGCACTGAGCTGCTTGAGGCGGCGCGCGATAAGTGCCCCGACGCTGACCGGCGACGGAAGCTGCCCCTCGCCAAGAGGCCGACCGCTCGCCAGAGCCTCCTTCAGCGTCTCCAGCGCGAAGAGCGGATTGCCGCCACAGTGCCGTGTCAGCCAGGCCCCAAGGCCGATGTCCTTCAGCTGCGGCACGCCGAGTGAGTTGACCAGTTCGGTCATCTGCATCTCGGTCAATGGCTCCAACCCGACCATTTCGAGCTGATTTGCATCGACGAGCGCATCGCGCAGCTCGATGGAAGCTGGATCGCCCTCGGCCTGCCGCTGCG
Source organism: Burkholderiales bacterium (assembly GCA_024641225.1). Lineage (GTDB taxonomy): Bacteria > Pseudomonadota > Gammaproteobacteria > Burkholderiales > Burkholderiaceae_F > JADJWR01. The sequence continues at coordinate 5,632 of JAHEDN010000133.1, forward strand.
CGTAGCCCCAGCGCAGGTCGGACAATGCATCGTCTGCCATCAGTGCATGCAGCATCTCGACACTGGCGGCATCGGCGAAGTGGAGGTCGTCGAGTACGACGCCGCGCAGACCGTCCAAACGCGCACGATCAAGCACGCTGACAATCGCTCTTTGCAGGGCAAGCCGTTGCCCTTCCGCGCTGCGCGACGCGGCTTCCCCGATCTCCGGCAGCACGCGCGCCAGTTCGTCGCGCGGAGCGGCGTCAACGGCCCGCGGCCAGGCTTCGATCACGATCCGCAGTAACCGCGCCAGCGAAGCGTAGGGAATCCCGCTGTCGCCGGGCCGTGCCGCCGCGCAGGCGACATGCTCGGATTCACTCCTGAATTGCGCGAGCAGTCGCGACTTCCCCAGGCCGGGCTCGCCCAGCACGAGAAAGACACGCCCGTCACGCCACGTACGCAGCAGCGCCTGCAGTTCGCGGTCTCGCCCCACCATGTGGGGCGGCCGAAGCACGGTGACGGGCACCTCGCCGGGTCCGGGTTGCCTCGTTATCGCCGGCTCGGTTCCGATCGAAGCCACCAGAGCGCGCGTCTCGGCCGATGGCTCGACCCCGAGGCCCTGTCGCAGCGCCGTGACGCAGCGCTCATACGCAACCAGCGCGGAAGCGCGATCAGCCTGCAGGTAGTACAGCCTGATCAATCGCCGATGTGCCGCCTCGGCAAGCGGATCGCAGCGCAGCGCCTCGAGCGCGACGGCCAGGGCCTCGTCGAGGCGTCCGGCGTCCTCCAGCGCCGCGGCGCGTTCATCCAGCGCTTTGCGGTGCTGACGCGCGATTCGCTCCCGCGCTGATGCCAGCCATTCGTCAAACCGCGAACAGTCCTGGTACTCCCAGCCTTCGAGAAGTGCGCCCGTCATTGTTTCCGGCGTATTTACGTCGACCACGGTCCCGTCGGCGAGACGCAATATGTCCCCGCCAACGATCAGCTCCGTGCCCACGCTGCTCTTGAGTTTGAAAAGGAGCTGGCGCAGGCTGTTGCGTGCGGCCTTCTCGTCTGCATCCGGCCACAGCATGGCCGCCGCCATGCCACGCGGGACGTCTCGCTCAAGCGCCGCGTAGGCCACAAGTGCCGCCGCCTTGCGCTCCAGCTTGATTTCCCTTTGGCCGACGCACACCTTCGCCGCGCCTCCAACACGCAGTTCCACCGCTTTTATTGGTCCTTCGGGCTTGTCTTGTCGTCGCACAGCGTGTCCTGCACACCACGTCGCGGGTTCCTGGGAA
>JAHEDN010000462.1 GCA_024641225.1 Burkholderiales bacterium
CTCGTCGAGCCATTTCTTGGAATCGCGGCTGGGCCCGCAGCCAGCAATGACCTTGAAGCCCCCCTTGTGCAGGCGATGACAGATCGCGGTACCAATGCCGCCCATTCCGCCCGTGACGTATGCGAGTCTTGCCATTGTTGTCTCCTTAGTAGGTAAAACGTGAAATGTGAAACGAGAAGCGCTGCCTCGTGACGGTGGCTGGGTCGCCGCTCATCTCGCGCGCCTCGGCTTTCGGCAGACTACCTCTCAACGGCCAGCGCCACGCCCATGCCGCCGCCGATGCACAGCGAGGCCAGGCCCTTCTTCGAATCGCGCCGCTGCATTTCGTGCAGCAGCGTGACCAGGATTCGGCAGCCGCTGGCGCCGATCGGATGCCCGAGGGCAATCGCGCCGCCGTTGACATTGATCTTCGATGTATCCCAGCCCATCTCCTTGTTGACGGCGCAGGCCTGCGCGGCAAACGCCTCGTTGATCTCCATCAGGTCCAGGTCGGCGGCCTTCCAGCCAGCTTTCTCCAAGGCGCGACGCGACGCGGGAACCGGCCCCATGCCCATGATCTTCGGGTCGACGCCGCTCGAAGCGAAGGCCTTGATCTTCGCCAGCGGCTTCAGGCCCAGTTCAGCGGCACGCTTCTCCGACATCACGATCACCGCCGCTGCGCCGTCGTTGATGCCTGAGGCGTTGCCGGCGGTGACACTGCCCTCCTTGTCGAACGCAGGCTTCAGCCCGCCAAGGGCCTCGGCATTGCTCTTGCGGTTGATGAACTCGTCGGCTTCGAAGGCGACCGGATCGCCTTTGCGCTGCGGCAGCATCACCGCGACGATTTCGTCCTTGAACCGCCCCGCGTCCTGCGCGGCGATCGCCTTGGCCTGCGAGGCGCTCGCGAATTCATCCTGCATGCCCCGACTGATGCCGTACTGCTTCGCGACGTTCTCCGCCGTGATACCCATGTGGTACTTGTTGTATACGTCCCAGAGGCCATCGACGATCATGCTGTCGATCATCTTCGCGTCACCCATGCGGAAGCCGTCGCGAGAGTTCATCAGAACGTGCGGCGCCAGGCTCATGTTCTCCTGGCCCCCCGCAATCACCACCTCGGCATCGCCGTTTGCGATCGCCTGCGCCGCCAGCATCACGGCCTTCAGTCCGGAACCGCACACTTTGTTGATGGTCATCGCTGGGACGGCCACCGGCAGCCCCGCCTTGATCAGCGCCTGCCGCGCCGGGTTCTGACCCGAGCCGGCCGCGAGCACCTGGCCGAGGACGACCTCGTCGATGTTTTCAGGCGTCAGCGCCGCGCGCCTGAGCAGTTCCTTGATCACCACCGCGCCGAGTTCCGGCGCCGGTGTCTTCGCCAGAGAACCGCCGAACTTGCCTATCGCCGTGCGTGCCGCGGCGACAATGACTGCCTGTTGCATGAAATCACCTCCGTGAAGTGCCGGTGCGCCTGATGCGGCACACCGCTGGTTTGAATGTCAGCCCGGGGCCTTCAGGCCTTTTCCTTGACGTAGCGCCCCGGCGCCGGCTCGATAGGCCGGTATTTCTTGCTGCCGTAGGATTTGGACGCCGCTTTCTCGCCGCCGGAGAACTGCTTCAGCCAGGCGTTCCAGTGGGTCCACCAGCTGCCTGGCTTCTCGCTGGCGTCGTGCAGCCAGACGTCTGCGGTCGCCGGCAGCGACCGGTCCGCCGCGACCCAGTAGCTGCGGCGGTTCTTCGACGGCGGATTGATCGATCCGGCGATGTGGCCGCTGGCGCCGAGCACAAAGCGCGTGCCATGCGTCTTGTCGCCGGGCATCGCCCGTGCCGACGCGTAGCCGGCCTTCCACGGCACGATGTGGTCTTCGACCGCGGCAAACACGTAGGTCGGCACCTTGACGCGGCCCAGGTCGACCGACTCGCCGCAGCACTTCAGCGCGTTCGGCACGCGCAGCTTGTTCTCGAGGTACATGTTGCGCAGGTACCAGCAGTACATCGGGCCCGGCAGATTTGTGCCGTCGCCGTTCCAGTACAGCAGGTCGAACGCGGGCG
>JAHEDN010000134.1 GCA_024641225.1 Burkholderiales bacterium
CGGCGACATCTTCGGTGGCGGTCGCGGCGGCGGCGGTCGCAGCAACGCCTTCCGCGGTGCCGACCTCCGCTACAACATGGAAATCACGCTCGAGCAGGCGGCGAAGGGTTTCGCCACCGACATCCGGGTTCCGGCGTGGGATAACTGCGAGACCTGCCACGGTTCGGGCGCCAAGCCGGGCACGTCGCCGAAGACGTGCACCATGTGTGGCGGGGCCGGCGCGGTGCGCATGCAGCAGGGCTTCTTCTCCATCCAGCAGACCTGCCCGACCTGCCGCGGCACAGGCAAGGTGATCGCCGAGCCGTGCACGGCGTGCAGCGGCGCCGGGCGGATCAAGAAGAACAAGGTCCTCGAGGTGAACATCCCTGCCGGCATCGACGAGGGCCAGCGCATCCGGCTCTCCGGCAAGGGCGAGCCGGGCTTGAACGGCGGCCCGCCGGGCGATCTGTACGTCGAGATCCGGCTGAAGGCGCACGACGTGTTCCAGCGCGACGGCGACGACCTGCACTGCGAAGTGCCGGTGTCGATCGTCACTGCGACGCTCGGCGGCGAGATCGAGATCGGCACGCTGACCGACAAGGTCAGCATCACGATTCCCGAGGGCACGCAGAGCGGCAAGACCTTCCGCCTGCGCGGCAAGGGCATCAAGGGCGTGCGCTCGAGCTATCCGGGCGACCTGTACTGCCACGTCAGCGTGGAGACGCCGGTGCGGCTGTCGGACAAGCAGAAGAAGCTGCTGCGCGAGTTCGAGACTTCGCTGCACGACGGCGGCGACAAGCACTCGCCGCAGACCAAGTCGTTCATGGACCGCATGAAGGGGTTCTTCACCGCCGAGTGAAGAAGCGCTTCAGCCGCTGTCGGCAGCCGGGTGGCCGCGCCGGATCGATCGCGGCAGCGACAAATGCCGGCCGCCTGGCCGGCCGATCGCTGTGAAAGGACCGCCGATGAAACGTTATGCCGACCTGCTCGCCGATGCGCTGCAGCGTGTGCGCGAGATCATGCCGTGGGATCTCAGCAAGCAGTTCGAGTGCGATCGCCCGCCGCTGATGCTCGACGTACGCGAGCCGGGAGAGTTTGCGCAGGCGCAGATTCCGGGCTCGATCAACGTGCCGCGCGGCGTGCTCGAGCAGGCCTGCGAATGGGATTACGACGAAACCGTCCCCGAACTGGCGCAGGGGCGCGATCTTCCGATCGTCGTCATTTGTCGCTCCGGGCAGCGATCAGTGCTGGCCGCGGATGTGCTGCAGCAGATGGGTTTTGCCGACGTGGTTTCGCTGAAGACCGGCGTGCGCGGCTGGAACGACTACGAACAGCCGATGGTCGACGGCGAGGGCAGGCCAGTGGACGGTGACGAGGCCGAGCAACGGCTCGCACCGCGCGTGCACGCCGAGCAGCGACGACCGCCGCGCGGCGGTCACTGACCCGCAGCGCTGGTGGTCGCTCAGGCGGCCGCGGGCAGCGTAACGCCCAGCCGCTGTGCAACGGGCCCGAGCGCCGGCAGGATCGACTCGTGCAGTTGCACGCCGTGTGCGAGCTGCTCGCGACGCATCGCCATCGCGCGTTCGCCAGGCAACCGCACCGCGTCGACACCGGGCCGCGGCGGATTGTCGCGACACTGCTGCGCGATGAATTCGGCCTGTCGCACGAACGCGTCACGGCCGCCGAAGGCATCCGGGTCAAGCGCCTGCACGAACACCGTCGCGCCCCAGCCCTGCTTCGGGTCGGCGCGGCCGAAGCCGGCCAGCCCGCCGGTCAGTGCTTCGACCAGCAGCGCCAGTCCGTAGCCCTTGTGCCCGGCCTCGAGCCCGCCGACCGGCAGGATCGTCCCCGGCGGATCGGTGTACAGCGCCGCCGGATCGTCGGTGGCGTTTCCCTCGGCATCGAGCAGCCACGGGTGCGCGAAGCGCTGCTTCGCCTTGTACAGCCGTGCGCTCATGCCGTTGGTGGTGACCGATGCGGAGATGTCCACCAGCACCGGGTCGCCTGCGGTCGGAAAGCCGATGGCCAGCGGATCGGGCGTGAACACCGCGCGCGTGCCGCCGAAAGGCGCAACGCTGGCCGAGTTGGCATCGGAACTGGCCACCAGCAGCACGAAGCCCTGCTCGGCGGCGCGGAGCAGGTACGCGGCGAGGCAGGCGATGTGATGGCTGCGGCGGATGACGACCGTCGCCGTGCCGTAGGTTCGCGCGCGCTCGATGGCGATGTCGGCGGCGCGCATCGTCAGCCAGGGGCCGGGCAGGCGCAGTCCGTCCCACAGCAGGCTTGCCGGTCGGTCGTTGAGCACGGTCGGCTCGCCGCTCGCGCGCATCGACCCTTTCTCGATCTCGCCGAGGTAAGCGGCGAGTTGTGCCAGTCCGTGCGTCGTGTGACCGAGCAGGTCGCCTTCGACCAGCACGTCGGCGACGACCGCGGCGCGGTCCTCCGCCAGCCCGGCCTTGGTGAGAAGCGTCTGCGCGAACTTGCGCAACGCGTCCGCGGAGTAGCGCGCCATCAGTACACCGCGCGGCCGCCGGACAGATCGAACACCGCACCGGTGGAGAACGAGCACTCGTCCGTGCACAGCCAGGCCACCATCGCGGCAATCTCCTCGATCGTGCCGAAGCGGCCCAGCGGGATCTTCGACAGCATGAAGTCGATATGGGCCTGCGTCATCTGGCCGAACATGCCGGTCCGAACGGCGGCCGGCGTGACGCAGTTGACGCGCACGCCGGTCCTGGCGAGCTCCTTGCCGAGCGACTTGGTCAGCGCGATCACGCCGGCCTTCGACACGCTGTAGGCGCTGGCGTTCGGATTGCCTTCCTTGCCGGCGATCGAGGCGATGTTGACGATGCGGCCATAGTCGGCATCGCGCATCTTGGCTGCAATCGCGCGGTTGCACAGGAACACGCCGGTCAGGTTGATGTCCATCACCTGCTGCCAGTCGGCAAGCGGATAGTCGATCAGCGTCGCGTTGGGACCGGTGATGCCGGCGCTGCACACGAGGATGTCGATGCGGCCGAGCGCCTTCAGCGTCGCGTCGGTCGCTGCGGCAACCTCCTTCTCGCTGGCGACGTCGAGCGCGAAGCCCTGGTGCCCGGCGCCGAGTGCCTGGCTCGCGGTCTCGAGTGCCGCGCGATCGCGGTCCCACAGGCAGACACGCGCGCCCGAAGCGGCCAGGCGCGTGGCGATCGCCAGGCCTATACCGGCCGCGCCTCCTGTCACCACGGCCGCGCGTCCCTTCATGTCGAGCTGATTCATCGGCCCTCCGTTCCCTTGGTCAAGCCTTGCCGTCAGCGGCGCACTATAGCGCCGCACATGTCCGGAAATTGGTCAGACCACTTGACCAGCCGGCTTGACCCCCCGGAAACGGCCAGAGTACATTGCCTCGTGCAGCGAACGACGGTCGGTGCGTCGATCCGGTCCGGGCTGCAACGGCCGCTCTTCCGACGCGGCGCGACTCAGGAGACGATCTCGTATGACGCATTCACGCGGCCCCGCGCGCAAGCGGCGCAGCCAGGCCTGGTTCGGGCGCGAAGGCAAGATGGGCTTCATCTACCGCTCGTGGGTGAAGAACAGCGGTGTTCCGCACGACCAGTTCGACGGCCGGCCGGTGATCGGCATCTGCAACACGTACTCCGAGCTGACGCCGTGCAATTCGCACTTCCGCGTGCTGGCCGACCAGGTCCGGCAGGGCGTGCTTGAAGCCGGAGGCTTCCCGCGCGAATTTCCGGTGATGTCGCTCGGCGAAACGCTGCTGCGGCCGACCGCGATGCTGTACCGCAATCTCGCCAGCATGGACGTCGAGGAAAGCATCCGTGCCAATCCGCTCGACGGTGTCGTGCTGCTGATGGGCTGCGACAAGACCACGCCGTCGCTGCTGATGGGGGCGGCGAGCGTCGACCTGCCGACCATCGGCGTCTCGGGAGGGCCGATGCTGTCGGGCTGGTACAAGGGCGAGCGCATCGGCTCGGGCACCAACACCTGGTCGCTCAGTGAAGAACTGCGTGCCGGCAAGATCACGCGCGAGGAATTCCACGAGGCCGAAAGCTGCATGCATCGCTCGCATGGGCACTGCATGACGATGGGCACCGCCTCGACGATGGCCAGTATGGTCGAGGCGCTCGGCATCGGGCTGCCGGGCAATGCCGCGTATCCGGCGGTCGACGCGCGCCGCAACCTGATCGCCCGCGAGGCGGGGCGCCGCATCGTCGACATGGTGCTGAAGGACGTGCGCATGTCGAAGATCGTCACCCGCGCGGCGTTCGAGAACGCGATCCGCGTCAATGCCGCCATCGGCGGCTCGACGAACGCAGTGATCCACCTGATCGCACTCGCCCGGCGCCTTGGCGTGAAGCTCTCGCTCGACGACTGGGACGAACTCGGCCGGGGGGTGCACACGCTGGTCAACCTGATGCCCAACGGCAAGTACCTGATGGAGGACTTCTGCTACGCCGGCGGGCTGCCGGTCGTGATCCGCGAGCTCGGCGAAGCGGGTCTGCTCCGCCGCAAGGCGCTGACGGTCAGCGGGCAGACGATCTGGCAGAACTCGCGCAAGGCCGAGAACAGCAATCCGGACGTCATCATGACGATGGCGCGTCCGTTCAAGAAGGACACCGGCATCGCCGTGCTGCGCGGCAATCTCGCGCCGTCGGGCGCGATCATCAAGCCCTCGGCGGCCACGCCGAAGCTGATGAAACACAAGGGGCGCGCGGTCGTGTTCGAGGACATCGACGACTTTCACGCCCGCATCGACGATCCGCGGCTGCGCATCGACGAAAGCTCGGTGATGGTGCTGAAGAACTGCGGGCCGAAGGGGTACCCGGGCATGGCCGAGGTCGGCAACATGCCGCTGCCGCCGCGGCTGCTGAAGAAAGGCATCACCGATCTGGTCCGCATCTCGGACGCGCGCATGAGCGGCACCGCGTACGGCACGGTCGTCCTGCACGTCGCGCCCGAAGCGGCTGCGGGCGGTCCGCTGGCACTGGTGAAGAACGGTGACCTGATCGAGCTCGACGTCGGCAAGCGCAAGCTGCAGCTGCACGTCGACGAAGACGAACTGGCGCGCCGCCGCGCGGCGTGGAAGCCACCCAGGCCCGCCATGGCGCGCGGCTACACGAAGCTCTACATCGACCACGTGAACCAGGCCAACGAGGGCGCCGACCTGGACTTCCTGGTCGGCGGCAGCGGTTCGGCGGTGCCGCGGGACAACCACTGAGCGGCGACCGGCGATCAGTGACCCGTGACCGGTCTCTCATCGAGCGGGACTGACTCGACATCGCCCCAGCGGCCACTGCTCACCGATAACTCATGAAGATCCTTGTCACCGACTACGACTTTCCCGATCTCGAGCTCGAGCGCGGCCTTTTCGCGGCTGCGGGCATCGAGGTCGTGACGGCGCAGTGCCGCACCGAGCAGGCGGTGATCGACGCGGCCGGCGGCTGCTCGGCGCTGCTCGTGCAATACGCACCGGTGACCGAGCGGGTGCTGGCGGCACTGCCGCAGGTCGGACTGGTGAGCCGCTTCGGTGCCGGCTACGACACCGTCGATCCGGACGCCTGCGCGCGGCACCGCGTGTGGCTGGCCAATTCGCCGGATTACGGCGTCGGCGAGGTCGCCACGCATGCACTGGGCATGGCGCTTTCGTTGCTGCGCCATCTGCCTTTCTACGACCGCGACGTGAAGGCCGGCAGGTGGCACTACCTGTCGCCGGGCACGATCCGCCGCACCGGCAACCAGACGGTGGGCATCCTCGGCCTGGGCCGCATCGGCAAGCGATTCGCTCACCTGGCGCGCAACTGCTTCGCACGCGTGATCGCCTGCGATCCGTACATCATCGACGGCGACTTTCCGGCCTACGTCGAGCGGGCCACGCTTCAGCAACTGTTCGAAACCGCCGACGTCATCTCGCTGCACGTGCCGCTGACCGACGAGACGCGCGGACTGGTCGGTCCGGCGCTGCTGTCGGCGATCAGGCCTGGCGCGGTGCTCGTCAACACGGCGCGCGGCGCGGTGATCGACGTCGACGCGCTGATGGCGGCGCTGGACAGCGGCCGCGTTGCCGCCGCCGCGCTCGATGTCCTGCCGACCGAGCCGCTGGCGACCGACCATCCGCTGGCGCGCCATCCCCGCGTGCTGCTGTCGCCTCACGCCGCCTTCTACTCGATCGAGGCCGAGGCCGAACTGAGGCGCAAAGCGGCGCTGAACGTCGTGCAGTGGGCGAAAAGCGGGCGGCCGGCGTATTGTGTCGTGCACGGGACGAAGAAACCGGTGGCGGCATGAGGGTGGCGGCGAGGCTGCCGGCCCATTGTTCGTCCGGCATAAGAGGAGACGGGCCGAGATGGCGGGAGTGGTAATCCGCAACGTCGAAAAGCGCTTTGGATCAACGCAGGTGATCCATGGCGTGAACATCGAGATCGACGACGGCGAGTTTGCCGTGCTGGTCGGCCCAAGCGGCTGCGGCAAGACCACGCTGCTGAGGATGATCGCCGGCCTGGAGGAAATCTCCGGCGGCGAGATCCTGATCGGCGAACGCGTGGTCAACAACGTGCAGCCGAAAGAGCGCGACATCGCGATGGTGTTCCAGAACTACGCGCTGTATCCGCACATGACGGTGCGCGACAACATGGCCTTCAGCCTGATGCTCGCCAATACGCAGAAGGCGCAGATCGAGTCGCGGGTCGCGCAGGCGGCCGACATCCTCGGGCTGAAGGACCTGCTCGATCGCTATCCGCGCCAGCTTTCCGGCGGGCAGCGGCAGCGCGTGGCGATGGGCCGCGCGATCGTGCGCAATCCGCAGGTGTTCCTGTTCGATGAGCCGCTGTCGAACCTCGACGCGAAGCTGCGCGTGGCCATGCGCACCGAGATCAAGGAACTGCACCAGCGGCTGAAGAC
>JAHEDN010000002.1 GCA_024641225.1 Burkholderiales bacterium
CTTCTGCTACACGGGAGCGTTCTCGGTGGCGCTGGGCGCCGCTGGCGCCGCCAGCGTGCTGTCGATCGATTCTTCGGTCGAAGCACTTGCACTGGCCAAGGAAAACTGGCGGTTCAACGGGCTGCCCGAGGCGGTTGCCCAATGGCAGGCTGCCAACGTATTCGATGCGCTGCGCTCGCTGCGCGCCGAGGCGCGCTCGTTTGACCTGATCGTTCTCGACCCGCCGAAGTTCGCCGCCAGTCATCGGCATGTCGAGCGCGCCGCGCGCGCCTACAAGGACATCAATCTGAGCGCGTTACGCCTGCTGGCCCGCGGCGGCTACCTGCTGACCTTCTCCTGCTCCGGCGCGATCGGGGTCGAACTGTTCCAGAAGATCGTTGCCGGCGCGGTCATCGACGCCGGCGTCGAGGCCCAACTGCTGCGCCGGCTGGCAGCCGGAGAGGATCACCCGTTGCGGATGACCCACCCCGAGGGCGAATACCTCAAGGGCCTGCTGCTGCAGCGGCTCTGAGCGCGGCCGCGAATCTTCTACAATCGCGCCCCTTCTGCACCGGCCGCGATGCCGACCCGGTTTCCGCCATGAACGAACCGAACGTCCCCGTCACCGTACTGACCGGGTTCCTCGGCGCCGGCAAGACGACGCTGCTGAACCGGATCCTGAAGGAGAGCCACGGCCACCGCATCGCGGTGATCGAGAATGAATTCGGCCCTGCAGGAGTGGACAACGATCTGCTGGTCGCCGACACCGAGGAACAGATCGTCGAGATGAACAACGGCTGCATCTGCTGCACGGTGCGCGGCGACCTGGTCCGCATCCTGGCGGAACTGAAGGACAAACGCAGCCGTGGCGAACTCGTCTTCGAGCGAGTGATCATCGAGACGACCGGCATGGCCAATCCGGGTCCGGTGACGCAGACCTTCTTCATGGACGACGACATCGCCTCGTATTACCTGCTCGACGCGGTCGTCACGCTGGTCGACGCCAAGCACGGCCACGCCACGCTCGACGCTCAGCCCGAGGCGCAGAACCAGGTCGGTTTCGCCGACCGCATCCTGCTGACCAAGACCGACCTGGTGCCAGCCGATGAAGTGGAGTCGCTGCACGAACGGCTGCTGCAGATGAATCCGCGCGCACCGATCCGGGCCGTACACATGGGCGAGATCCCGCTGGCCGAGGTGCTCGACCTGCGCGGCTTCAACCTGAACGCCATCCTCGAGATCGATCCGCAGTTCCTCGCTGCCGAGCATCCCGATGCGGCGCGCACACCTGGCGCCGATGATCATCACGATCATGACGATGATCATGTCCACCACCACGATCACGGTGATCATGAACAGGGCGGTCACCATCGGCATCACCATCACGATGATGCGATCAAGGCCTTCGTGTTTCAGTCGGCGCGGCCTTTCGACGCCGGCAAGCTTGAGGAATACATGGGGGCGCTAACCCAGGTTTACGGTCAGGACATGCTTCGGTATAAAGGCGTGCTTTTTATGAACGGCAGCCCGCGGCGGATGATCCTCCAGGGCGTGCACATGCTGATGGGCGCCGACGTTGGCCGCCCCTGGGGCAAGGACGAGAAGCCCGGCAGCAAGATGGTGTTCATCGGGCGCAACCTTCCGAAGGACGCGATTCTCAAGGGATTAGAGGCCTGTCTGGCGCGCTGAGTGCGCACCCGGCAGGAGCGGCTACGAGGCACAAGAACATGGTTGCAAAGACAAAGACAGCAAAGCCGGCAAAGAAGGCGGCGACCAAGACAGCGAAGGCGGCTGCGCGGAAGGCGCCGGCCAAGCCGGCACGCAAGGGCGGGGTGAAGACCGCGGCAAAGACGGCGAAGAAAGCTGCGCCGAAGCCCGCCCGCGCTCCGGCCAAGGCGCGACCTGTTGCCGCAAAGACTGCGCCCCGCAAGCCTGCGCCAGCGGCGCCCGCCGCTGCCGGGCCGCGCCCGGCACCAGCGCCGAAAGCCGCGCCTCCGGCCAGCGCCAAGGAGGTTGCCGCGGCACACGAATACCTGCTCAGCCGATCGGCGCATCGAAGCGAGGAGCCGGTCATGGTCAATGGCCGCCGGCTGCCCTCCGAAGAGCAGCTCCTCAAGATGTCGGATGCCTCCTACATGAACGACGAGCAGCTGGCGTTCTTCAAGTACCGGCTTCAGCGCATGGAGCAGGAGCTGCTCGCCAACGCCGGCGAGACGACCGAGCACCTGCGCGAGACGGTGATCGTGCCCGATCCGGCCGACCGCGCCACGATCGAGGAAGAGCACGCCCTGGAGCTGCGCACGCGCGATCGCGAGCGCAAGCTGCTGAAGAAAGTGCAATCGGCGCTGCAGCGTATCGAAAGCGGTGAGTACGGCTACTGCGAGGAGACCGGTGACCCGATCGGTATCCCGCGACTCCTTGCCCGGCCGACGGCGACCCTGTCGCTCGAGGCGCAACAGCGCCGGGAGCTCAAGCAGAAGCTGTTCGGCGACTGACGCCGGGCTGGCTCCTCAAAGGCCCTGCCGCGGCGCGTACGTGCGCCGCGGGGCTGCTCCACTCGGCCGGCGGATCGTAGCGAGGTTCTAGCCCGTTGGCGGTACGGCCCCGGCGGCGCCCTAGTCCGTAAGTATCGGCGTGCCAGCGAAGCAAAGTTGATATAGTCGTCGAGCACGGTCCCTCTTATCACGTAGACAGGCCGGCCCGACGCCAGCGCGGGCCCTTTTGCCCCAAAAAGGTGGCGGCTTCGCCGTCAGGCGGCCACCCTGGCCCGGCCTATTGGTACGCGGGAAACCGGAATCTGATCTGGACAGGCTGTGGTGTTTTCCTTTTTCAAGAAGGATCCGAAGGACGCCAGAAAGGGCGCAGGTGGCCGGACCAAGCCGCCCGCGGGCACGAGCCGCGCGTCCGGGGCGACTGATCTGGCAACGCGCCCGATGCCAAAACCGATCGGACGCCCTCTCGCCGGGCCAACGACCCGATCGCTGGATCGCTTGACTTCGCCGTCGACGGGCTCGCTGCCTCCGGACACCAACTTGCCGGAGCGTGAACGCGTGCGCCACAACGCTCGGCGAACAGCAGAAAAGATCGACGCGATCGAGGCCGAAATGGCCCGCGACCTGATGGGAAACCCGAGCCCGACCACGGTTGCGCCGGCGACGAGACCCAGGATTTCCATCGTGGGCGAGACGACCGTGGCGCCTTTCCCAACGACCCGGCCGCTCGAGCCCGCCGAGTCCGTCGAGATCAACTCGGAAATGCTCGGCGGGAACATCGACGCGATAGAAATCAACACGTCCGGCGGCAGTTCCGTCATCGATGAGACCGCGATCCTCTTTTCGAATGGCCAGGCCGATGCCGCAGAAAACGTGCTCCGCGCCGGCCTGCGCCGCGACGACCTCGGATCCTCGACGCGCATGGCCTGGCACATGCTGTTCGAACTCGTCAACCAGCGTGGCGACCGGGACGCTTTCGAAAAATTGACCATGAATTACGCGCTGCGCTTCGAGGATTCGCCGCCGGCCTGGGTCGAATTCGATGACACAGTCGCACCGCGGACAGTCACCGGCATGGCGCCTCAACCCACAACCAAGGGTTGGCCCGGTGTTCGCCTCCCTGAATCCGTCGACGCGGGCATTGTCAGCCATCTCGAGCAGTTGCGCGGCCTGACGGCGGCGCACGCAGAGGTGCAACTCGACTTATCCGACGCCAAGCGCATCGACATCGCCGGAGCCAGTCTGCTGCTGCGCGTGGTCGGCGCGTTCAGGCGTTCCCATCGCGAACTGACACTGGTTGGTGCGGCGCATTTCGCGGGAGTCCTGTCACAGATGGTCGAGTCGGGCCGCCGCGACCCTTCGGATGCGCTGTGGATGCTTCTGCTGGAAGTGCTGCGCATGCTCGACAGGCAGGACGATTTCGAAGAGGCGGCGATCCAGTACTGCATCACGTTCGAGGTCTCGCCGCCATCGTGGGAGCCTCCTCCGGCCAATCTGAAGGTCGCTCCGGCAAGCAGCGCGCCCGCTGCCGGTGCCGTAGCGCCAGTGGCAACGCCGATGGAACTGCGCGGCACGGTAGACGGTGAAGGCGAGCCGCACTTCAGCCGGCTGGTCGCCGCAGCGAAGAATCAGACGGAGGTCGTGATCGACTGCGCCAGGCTTCGCCGACTGACCTTTTCGGCCGGTTCGGCGCTCGTGGGTACGCTGCGCAAGATCAGGCAGGGTGGTTCAGCCGTCGAACTGCGCAACGTCAGCGCACTGGTGACTGCGCTGCTGCACCTGCTCGGCATTGCGTCGATCGCCTCGGTGCGATCGCGCTACCTCTGAAGCGGGCAGCCGGCCGCGGTTGAATCCCGCGCCGGCGCCCCCAGATCACTGCGATGGAACCGTTCCACGGCACAACGATCGTCAGCGCCCGCCGCGGCGCTCGCGTGGCAATGGGAGGCGATGGCCAGGTCACGCTAGGCAATGTGGTCGTCAAGCAGACCGCGCGCAAGGTTCGACGCCTGTATCACGACCGCATTCTTGCCGGTTTCGCGGGCGCCACCGCCGATGCGTTCACCCTCTTCGAGCGCTTCGAGGCGAAACTGGAAAAGCACCAGGGCAACCTGCTGCGCTCTGCGGTAGAACTGGCCAAGGACTGGGGGACCGACCGGATCCTGCGTCGCCTGGAGGCGATGCTGGCAGTCGCCGACCGCGAGACCTCGCTCATCATCACCGGCAACGGCGACGTGCTCGAGCCCGAGCTCGGCTTGATCTCCATCGGCTCCGGTGGCCCCTACGCTCAGGCCGCCGCGCGCGCGCTACTCGACAACACCGAACTGGCGCCTGTCGACATCGTCAAGAAATCACTCACCATCGCCGGTGACCTGTGCATCTACACCAACCAGTCGCATACCATCGAATCGATCGACTGACGGCATGCCGCCGGCTTTTTCGTGGCTTTTGTCGTGCGCGCGCCCGCCCGGCCGCCCGAAGGGCGCGCGCCTAACCTGACCGCTTCGCGTGCACGTGCGACCGCGCAGCGGTCGCGTACACGCGAAGCGAAGCACCCATGATGACCCCCCGTGAAATCGTCCACGAACTGAACAAGAACATCATCGGCCAGGACCGCGCCAAGCGCGCAGTGGCCATCGCGCTGCGCAATCGCTGGCGCCGGCAGCACGTCGACGAGCCGCTGCGCGGCGAGATCACGCCGAAGAACATCCTGATGATCGGGCCGACCGGCGTGGGCAAGACCGAAATCGCCCGCCGGCTGGCAAAACTGGCCGATGCGCCGTTCATCAAGGTCGAAGCCACCAAGTTCACCGAAGTCGGTTACGTGGGCCGCGATGTCGACTCGATCATCCGCGATCTGGTCGATATCGCCGTCAAGCAGACGCGCGAGGCAGAGATGAAGAAGATGCGCGCCCGCGCCGAAGATGCCGCCGAAGACCGCATCCTCGACGTGCTGGTGCCTCTGCCCCTCGGCGAGACCCGCCGTGACGACGAGGGTGCGGCGCGGCAGAAGTTCCGCAAAAAGTTGCGCGAAGGCCAGCTCGACGACACCGAGATCGAGATCGACCTTGCGCAACCGGCGCCGACGATGGAGGTGATGGCGCCGCCGGGAATGGAGGAACTGACGCAGCAGATCCAGTCGATGTTCGCCAACCTCGGCCAGAGCCGGCGCCGCAGCCGCAAGCTGCGCGTGCGCGATGCCTTCAAGCTGCTGGTCGACGAGGAAGCGGCGAAGCTCGTCAACGAGGAAGAACTGAAGTCACGTGCCCTCAGTAGCGTCGAGCAGAACGGCATCGTCTTCCTCGACGAGATCGACAAGATCGCAGCCCGCTCCGAGGTCGCCGGCGCCGACGTGTCTCGACAGGGCGTGCAGCGCGACCTGTTGCCGCTGGTCGAAGGCACCGCGGTCAATACGAAGTTCGGCATGATCAAGACAGACCACATCCTGTTCATCGCCTCGGGCGCCTTTCACTACGCCAAGCCATCGGACCTGATCCCGGAACTGCAGGGACGATTCCCGATCCGGGTCGAACTCGACTCGCTTTCGGCGAAGGACTTCGAGCGCATCCTGACCGGGACCGATGCCTGCCTGACGCGGCAGTACGAGGCGCTGCTGGCGACCGACGAGGTAGCGCTGAGCTTCACGCCGGACGGCATCACCCGGCTGGCGGAGATCGCCTATTCGGTCAACGAAAGGACCGAGAACATCGGCGCCCGCCGCCTGTACACGGCGATGGAACGGCTGCTGGAGGAGATCTCCTTCGACGCCGGCAGCGGCCAGCGGCGCGAGCTGCGCGTCGACGCCGCCTACGTCGACGAACGCCTGGCCGACCTGTCGCGCAACGAGGATCTGGCCCGCTACGTGCTCTGAGCGCAGGCCGGCGGCACGCGCCGCGCTAGGCGAACTCGCTGGCGCGGTAGTCGCCGATCTTTGCCAGGGCTGCGTTGACGCTATCAAGCGAGATCTGTGCCTCGGCCGAAAAGGTCGCGCGCGGCGGCTCGAGCGTAACGGCGACGTCGGCGTCGAGTGTGCGCAGCGCCTTGGCAACGCGATTGACGCAACCGCCGCAGTGCATGCCGGTAATCTCGAATTCCTGAGCCATGTCCTGTCCTCCGCACTTCGGCGCATCTTAGTACCTCGCCCGCGACAGCCATTCAGCGGGCGCCGCGCACAGGGCGCTTGCTAGACTCGCGCAGCCCACTGGACGCCGACGGACGCCACCTTAAATGGATCGCTCGCAGATCACGCCGGACATCAAGGCCGACATCCTGTCCGAGGCGCTGCCGTACATCCGCCGTTTCCATGGCAAGACGATCGTCATCAAGTACGGCGGCAACGCGATGATCGACCAGCAGTTGAAGGAGAGCTTCGCTCACGACGTCGTACTTCTGAAACTGGTCGGCATGAACCCGGTGGTCGTCCACGGCGGCGGCCCGCAGATCGACGAGGCGCTGGAGCGGGTCGGCAAGAAGTCCCAGTTCATCCAGGGAATGCGGGTCACCGATGCGGAAACGATGGAAGTCGTCGAGTGGGTGCTGGCCGGCGAGGTGCAGGGTGAGCTGGTGACGATGATCAACAGTTTCGGCGGCCAGGCCGTCGGCCTGACGGGCAAGGACGGTGCGCTGATCCGCGCCCGCAAGCTGCGCATGCCGGACCGGGACGATCCCACCAAGAGCCACGACATCGGCCATGTCGGCGAGATCGAGGCGATCAACCCGGCAGTGGTCAGGGCGCTGCAGGACGACGCATTCATTCCCGTGATCTCGCCGATCGGCTTCGGCACCGACGGCGAAACCTACAACATCAATGCCGATGTGGTGGCGGGCAAGATTGCAGAAATCCTGAAAGCCGAGAAGCTGGTGATGCTCACCAACACGCCCGGCGTTCTCGACAAGAGCGGGAAGCTGCTCACCGGGCTCACCTCGCGCCAGATCGACGAACTGTTCTCCGACGGCACGATCTCCGGCGGCATGCTGCCAAAGATCTCTTCCGCACTGGAGGCGGCCAAGAGCGGCGTCAACGCCGTGCACATCGTCGACGGCCGTGTCGACCATTGCCTGCTGCTCGAGATCCTCACCGACGCCGGCGTCGGCACGATGATCAAGAGCCACTGAGCCCCTTGGCTGCCCCATCTCCTCGGCGCGCGACCGCGCGTCCTCGTTGCAATTGATGCCGGGCCGGCGGACCGGCCGCCCGCAGGGCGGCCCGCCGACTGAACCGGCTGGCGCGCTCGCGCAACCCGGAGGCTCGCGTACCCGCCGGCCGCCCCCCGTCTGGTTCTTCGACCTCGACAACACGCTGCATGACGCGTCGCACGCGATCTTCCGAGCTATCAATGGCCGTATGACCGACTACGTCGAGCGACATCTGCGCGTCGATCGCGAGCAGGCCAACCAGTTACGCCTGACCTACTGGCGCCGATACGGCGCCACGATGCTTGGCCTGATGCGCCATCACGCGGTGGACCCGCACCATTTTCTCCGCGAGACACACGATTTCGACGTCGCGGGACTGCTACGCGCGGAGCGCGGCCTGGCGCGGCTGTTCGCCCGGCTGCCGGGCCGCAAAGTGCTGCTGACGAATGCGCCCGGCGCGTACGCTGACGATATCCTGCGCGCGCTCGGCCTCCACCGGCGCGTGCTCGCCCGCTATGCGATCGAGCAGATGCGCCTGCATCGCATTTTCCGACCCAAGCCGTCGCGCAGCATGCTGCGCCACATGCTTGCTCGCGAACGGGTCCCAAGAGGCGCGGCCATCCTGGTCGAGGACAGCACCGCCAACCTGCGCTCGGCGCGGGCAGTCGGCTTTCGAACCGTGCTCGTGTTCGGACACAGCCGTGCGCCGTCGCGCCTGAACAGCGGCAGGCAATTTGGCTTGCGCGTGCGTTCGGTGCGCGAACTGCCCCGCGCCCACGCGCGGCTGCGCGGCTGACCGAGCCCAGCAGGTAAGCTTTCGGGCACAGTCCCTGTCTGGACAACGGAGTCTTTCATGGCGTCTCGACCCGGCCTGATCCGCCGGTTCTTCGGTTTCATCTGGAGTGCGATCGGCTTCTTTCGCACCCTCGTGCTTAACCTGCTTTTCCTGGCGATCGTAGTCGCGATCGTGGCCGCCTGGCTGTATGAGGAACGTCCGACCGTGGCTCCGGATACGGCGCTGGTGCTCGACCTTTCCGGGCCGATCGTCGAGCAGCGGACCGGTGCTCCGGCAAGCGTGACGCTGCTGCAGGTGCTGGCCGATCGCGAGCGCGAAACGCAGCTGCGCGACGTGCTGGCCGCGCTCGATGCGGCTGCGCAAGATCCGAAGATCTCCCGCGTCGTGCTCCTGCTCGATGACATGGAGGGCGCGGGGTTGGCCACGCTGCGCGAGATCGCCGCGGCAGTCAGCCGCTTCAGGACCAGCGGCAAGCCAGTGGTTGCATGGGGCTCGGTCTTCGACCAGCGCCGCTACTACATCGCTGCGCATGCCGACGAAGTGCTGATGCACCCTTTCGGACGCGTCCTGCTGCTCGGTTTCGGCGGCTACCGCAATTACTACCGGGACGCGCTCGACTCGATCGGCGTCACCGTCAGCGTGTTCAAAGTCGGCCGCTACAAGAGCGCAGTAGAACCGTTTTCACAGAACGAGCCGTCGGAAGCCGCGCGGCGCGACGAGGCCGAACTGCTCGGCGATCTATGGGCGCAGTACATGTCGGCAGTCGAAACGGCGCGCCGTCTGCCGGCGGGCAGCATCACGCGGCTGATCGACGAACTCCCGCAACGTTTCGCAACCGCCGGCGGCGATGCAGCGAAGCTCGCAGTCGACGAGCGGCTGATCGACGGCCTGAAGACGCGTGACGAGCTTCGGGCGATGCTGATCGAAAAGGGCGCACCGGACCTCGAACACAGGACATTCCGTCAGATCAACTTGTCACAGTACCTCGCCACGCTGCCGCAAAGGCACGGCGACGCAGTCGGCGTCGTTATCGCTTCGGGCGAGATGCTCGACGGCGAGCAGCCGCAGGGGCTCGTGGGTGGCCGCTCCACGGCAAACTTGATCCGACGCGCCCGCGAGGACGAATCGATCAAGGCGGTGCTGCTGCGGGTGCGCTCGCCTGGCGGCAGCATCTTCGCCGCCGAGGAGATCCGTCGCGAGCTGGAACTGACGCGTAACGCGGGCAAGCCCGTGCTGGTTTCGTTCGGCGACGTCGCCGCCTCCGCAGGCTATTACGTCGCCATGTCGGCCGATGAGGTGCTTTCCGATCCGGCGGCCATCACAGGCTCGATCGGCGTTTACGCGCTGCTGCCTTCGGTTGACCGGGCATGGGAAAAGCTTTTGCTGCACACGCACGGCACGACGACCACGTGGCTGGCTGGAGCGCTCGATCCGCGCCGGCCGCTCGATCCGCGGATGCGGGAACTGCTGCAGGCCGGCGTGGAGCGCGTTTACAGGGATTTCGTCGGCCGCGCCGCTGTTGCGCGCAACGTGACACCGGAGCGAATGGACGAACTCGCCCAGGGACGGGTGTGGACCGGACGCCAGGCTCAGGAGCTCAAGCTGGTCGACCGGCTCGCCACCTATCACGAGGCATTGCAGTTGGCCGCCAAGCGAGGCGGGCTCGGCGAGGATTTTCGCGTCTCCTATATCGAGAGTGAGCCGCGCGGCATCGATCGCGTGCTCGGCATCTTGTTGGGCGAGGCGTCGCTCGCACCGCTGCCCTGGCTCAGCTCGTTGCTCCAATTCGCGGGCGCGACGCCCGAGGCCGTTCGGTCGATCGGGATCGACATGCGCTGGCTGCGCAACGCTGCGCAGACGCCGCTGAAGCCCCAGTCGCACTGCCTGTGCTCGCCTGACAGTCTGCTCGGACCGGATTGACGGCACGCTTCGAAGGACCAGCGGCCGGCTCGCGCCGACGCAAGCGACCTTGTATAAGCGCAGTATCCGCAAGGCCTAATGCGAAAGTAACTCCCCACGTCGGTGCTCCATCAGCCAGAATCCCGCCAGCGGTCCCCCGCCGCAATCGAGGTCATCGAGCATGAGTCAGCGCACCAGGAAACGAGACCGTCACGCGCGCTGCGTGAGAGGCGGCTCGACGCGGGCACTGCAGGAAGCATGAAAATGGAGTCCGTCACCACGCTGGGTTCAGCAACACGCCGCAAACCCGGTGCCCGCCGGCTGCAGATTCTGCAGACGCTGGCGTCGATGCTCGAGGATCCCAAAGGCGAGAAAGTCACGACAGCCGCGCTCGCCGAGCGGCTCTCGGTGTCGGAAGCGGCGCTTTACCGGCACTTCGCCAGCAAGGCGCAGATGTTCGAGGGACTGATCGAGTTCATCGAGACCACGATCTTTGGGCTGATCAATGACATCGCGGAGCGCGAGCAATCGGGGCTGAAGCAGGCCCGCAGCACCGTGCTGATGCTGCTCGAGTTCGCGCAGACCAACCGGGGCATGACGCGCGTTCTGATCGGCGACGCCCTGGTCAACGAGAACGAGCGCCTCCAGGAGCGCATGAACCAGATGTTCGAGCGCATCGAGTCGTCGCTCAAGCAGAGCTTCCGCCTCGCCGTCACGGAAAACGAGCTGCCGGGAGATTTCGACGCGGCGGCGCGCGCGGCGCTCGCCGTCGCCTACGTCATCGGCCGCTGGCACCGCTTCGCGAAGAGCGGGTTCCGCAAACCGCCGGCCGACGGCATCGACGCGCAGTTGCCCGTGCTTCTCTCGTAGCGCCGAAAGCGCGGTGTCCTAGCGAAGCCGCCGCCACGCCCCCCGCACCGCCAGCAAGGCGGTGATGATCAGCAGCAGGAACGCAATCAGCGACAGGTTCGGAATCGCCAGCCCGAGGAAGGTCCAGTCGACCTTCAGGCAGTCACCCTCGCCGGCAAAAAGCTTCGGGAGCCAGGTGGCGAGAGGGAAGTCGTCGTGAAACCACTGGAACGGTCGCCCGCAGGTCATCGACTCCGGCGGAAACACGAGAATCCAGCTGTGCCATCCGGCGACACCGGCGCCTGCAAGGGCAAAAGCCGTTGCCATCCCTGCCGCAAGCAGCTGGCCGAACGCGCCGGCCGCCAGCAACCCGAGTGCGGCGAAGATTCCAGCGCCGATGATCGCGACCCGCTGCAGCACGCACAGCGGGCACGGCTCGAGCAGCAGAACGTACTGGAAGAAAATCCCGCCGGCCATCGACAACACGACGAGCAGCACGATCAGTGCCAGCATCGTTCGAGGACTGGCGCCGCTCACCGAGCTCGGAAGGAAGGCCATGGCCGGAATCAAGAACTCAGACTTGTAAGGGCACCGCGACCGCCTGCCCGCGGCCGCCCCGCCGGCAAACCGGGCAGTGAGGATCGGGCACGAATCGTACCGTGCGCACGTCCATGGTCAACGCGTCTAGCATCAGGAGTCGGTCGATCATCGCCGTGCCTGCCCGCGCCACGAGCTTGAGCGCCTCGGCCGCCTGCATGGCGCCGATGATGCCGGTCACCGGTGCGAACACACCCATCACTGCACACGGGTCGTCCTGCGCCTCTCCTTCGGGAAACAGGCAGGCGTAGCAGGAAGAATCCGGCTTGCGTAGATCGAACACGGCGAGCTGACCCTCGAAGCGAACCGCCGCGCCCGAGACGAGCGGCCGCCGATTCGCCACGCAAGCCCGGTTGATTGCGTGGCGGGTTTCGAAGTTATCAGTGCAGTCGAGCACGACGTCGACAGCCGCAACAAGCGTGTCCAGCTCCGCCGCGCCAACCCGCTCCGTGATCGCGGACAGGCGCACCTGCGGATTGAGAGCGGCCAACGTGGTGAGTCCTGAGGCCGCCTTGTTCGTGCCGACCCGCTCGGACGTGTGCAGTATCTGCCTCTGCAGATTGGTCAGGTCCACCGTGTCGCCGTCGACCAGCATCAGCCGCGCTATACCAGCCGAGGCAAGAAACATCGCCGCGGGCGAGCCCAGTCCGCCGGCGCCCACGACCAGCGCCGAGGCAGCCCGGATGCGCGCCTGTCCCTCGATGCCGATCTCCTGCAACAGGATGTGGCGGGAATAGCGCAGAAGCTCTTCGTCGTTCATCAGCCCTTGCCGGCGGGAACGAATGTTGCGCGGCGCGCCGTCCAATCGTGGTCGATGTCTCCGTCAGGCGCCTTGCGACTCACCGCCAGGGTGCGCTCCCTGGCGCGAACGCTTACGACACGCCGCAGCGCTAGCGCACGCCAGTGGCGGAAGCGGCGACGTTATCGCCCTTCTTGGCGGTTTCGACTGGCAATCCCTTGAGGTGGTTCATCGCCTGCCGCAACTGGAAGTCCTCGGCCGAACCGAATTCGTAACGCGTTGGCGCCGGTCGTTCCGTTTGCGTTTCCGCGTGCGATTCCACCAGAGTTTCCCGTGCCGCCGCGCCGCCGGCCTCTGGTGAAGCCGTCTTCACTTCGAGGTGCCGCGCCAGGTCCGCTTCGCGGATCTGCAGCCCGGCAAAACTGCCCTGCGCCGTGTCCTCCACGGGCAGATCGGGCTCGATGCCCTTGGCCTGGATCGAGCGGCCATTGGGCGTGAAGTAGCGTGCCGTCGTAAGCTTGATTGCGGCCGGACGATCGCTATCGGAGCGCAACGGAATGATCGTCTGCACGGATCCCTTGCCGAACGTCTGCGAGCCGATCACTGTCGCGCGCTTGTGGTCCTGCAGTGCGCCGGCGACGATTTCAGAGGCCGACGCGCTTGCGCCGTTGACCAGGACGACCATCGGGACCGACTTCACGTCAGCGGGCAGACGCGCCAGCACGTCCTCACCGCGGCCCCGTTGATAGTCCTCCGGCGCGGCAACGAAACGTCGCTTCGCGTCGCTCATGCGGCCATCGGTGCTGACCACCAGTGCGCGCTTGGGCAGGAACGCCGCCGAAACCCCGATGGCCGAATGCAGCAGACCGCCCGGATCGTTGCGCAGGTCGAGCACGATGCCCTTCAAGGGCCCGGCCTTGTAGGCATCCGACAGGTGCCGGGCCAGATCTTCTACGGTGCGTTCCTGGAACTGCGAAACGCGCACGAACGCGTACCCGGGCTCGATGATCCGGCTGCGGACCGATTGCGTCCGGATCACGTCGCGCACCAGCTTGAACTCGAGCGGCTTGGCCTCGCCTTTGCGCGCCACGGTCAGCGTGACCGAGGTCCCCTTCTTGCCGCGCATCAGCTTGACTGCATCGGACAACGGCATGCCGCGCGTCAGGGTGTCGTCGATCTTGATGATCAGATCGCCTGCCTTGATGCCGGCCCGGAACGCCGGCGTGTCATCGATCGGCGCCACGACCCGAACCGCGCCGTCTTCGGGCGCGACCTCTATACCGAGCCCGCCAAACTCGCCCTGCGTACTCGTCTGCAGGTCGCGGAAGGCATCGGCGTCGAGGAATGCCGAGTGCGGGTCGAGCCCCGTGAGCATGCCGGAGATCGCCTCGTGGATCAGCTTGCGATCCTCGACCGGCTCGACGTAGTGATTCTTGATCGCGCCGAAGACATCGGTCAGCTGGCGGATCTCCTCGAGCGGAATCGGGCCGCGGCTGTCGCGAAACGCGTAGGCCGAGATGCCAAGACTCGCCGCGACACCCGCAACGGCACCGACACTGATCAGTGCGAAAGTCCGCAAACGTCCGCTCATGGAACCTCCAGAAACAGGGCAGGCAAGGTGCGTTCGCCGGACGGCAGAAACCCGACGTCAACGTGCCCGCGCCCAGCGCAGCGGGTCGATCGGCCGACCCTTGAAGCGCAGTTCGAAGTATAGGCCCGCCTCGGTGGCGCCCCCCGTGCTGCCCACGGTGGCAACCGGGTCTCCGGCGCGGACATCGGCGCCAACATCTGCGAGCAGGGACTCATTGTTGCCGTACACAGAGAGAAAGCCTTCACCGTGATCGATCACCAGCAGGTTGCCGAACCCGCGCAGCCAGTCGGCGAACACGACCTGACCGGCGGCCACCGCGTGCACGTCGGCGCCAGCGGCCGCCCGGATGAACACGCCCTTCCACGTCGGCGCATCGACCTGCGCCTCGGTGCGCCGCGGGCTGCCGAACCGCGCGACGATCTCGCCGCGTACGGGCAGTACCAGCCGGCCCTGAAGCCGGGCAAAGTCGCTGCCGGCGGGCACGTCCACCGGGGCCTCGGGAGCGGACCCTTGCGGCGGCCGGCGTGTCGGAGTCGGTTCGCGCGGGCGTCGACGCGCCTGCTCGGCCAGCAACTTCTCTATCTCGCCGACCAGCGACGCAAGCCGCTTCTCGTCGCGCTGCGCGGCCTCCAGCGAGCGCCGCTGACCCGCGAGCTGCCTGGCGAGTCGATCCAGCGCGCCGCTGCGCGCACTTTGCTGCTGTTGCAGTGCGGCCCGGTTGCGCTGCTCGTCTTCGGCCAGCGCTGCAAGTTCGAGTTGCTTCCCCTCCGACTGCGACCTCAGTTGAGCCAGTTCCTCGCCGCGCGCGCGCAACTCGCCGACGGTACGTGAGCGACCGCTCGCAAGACGATCGAGATAAACCAGTTCGCGCTGCAGTTCACCGGGGCTGGCGCCGTCCAGCAACCGCTGAAAAGGAGTCTGTCGCGCGAGCACATACTGACTGCGCAACACCAGGCTGAGGCCATATTCCTCTTCGATGCGCCTGGCGCCGATAGCCTGGCCGCGAGAGGCCAGCGCGTCGATCTCCTCCTGCACCCGCCGCCTTTCAGCGGTCAGTTCGCGCTGCCGACGGTTCGCGTCCGAGATCGCCGCTTCCGACTCGCGCAGCGCATCGGCGGCCTCGGCACGCGAAGCCTCGGCGCGGGCCACCTGGCGGCGGAGCTGAACCAGCTTCTGTCTGAGCCGGCGCCGCTCCGCCTCGAGTTGCTGCTGCCGTTGCGGGCTGGCGGCAGCCTTTGCGGCTGCCTCGCCTGAACCCGCGGGTTGCGCGGCGGAGCCGGCAGGTGCGGCCGCGACAAGCGCGAGCGCAAGCGCGAGAAGACTATGGCGCAGACGCGAGGTCAATCGATAGATCAAGCCGACGGCTTGGCCTTGCCCTGCGCAGCGACAGCCGCCATCGCCCGCGCGATTTCCTCGGCATCGCCAAGGTAGTAGCTACGCAGCGGTTTCAGCTTTTCGTCGAGGTCGTAAACCAGCGGCCGCGCCGTCGGGATGTTCAAGTTCACAATGTCATCTTCCGAGATTCCGTCAAGGTACTTGACGAGCGCGCGCAGCGAGTTGCCGTGTGCAGCCACCATCACGCGGCGCCCCCGCCTGATCGCGGGCGCGATCGAGTCGTTCCAGAACGGCAGCACCCGCGCGACGGTGTCCTTCAGGCACTCGGTGGCAGGGATCTCTTCCGGCTTGAGATGCCGGTAACGCGGGTCATTGCCCGCCCAGCGCGGATCGTCGGGCGCAAGCGGTTCGGGCGCGATGGCGTAGGCCCGGCGCCAGGCCAGCACCTGCTTCTCGCCGTACTTTGCCGCGGTCTCCGCCTTGTTCAGCCCCTGCAGCGCGCCGTAGTGACGCTCGTTCAGGCGCCAGGAGTGGACTACCGGCAGCCACATGAGATCGAGGGCATCCAACGCCAGCCACAGCGTGCGGATCGCCCGCTTGAGGACCGACGTGTAGGCGATGTCGAAGCCGTAGCCTTCGCGCTTGAGCAGTTCGCCAGCCGCGCGCGCCTCGCGTATTCCCGCCTCGGTCAGATCGACGTCAGTCCACCCCGTGAAGCGATTGTCCAGGTTCCACTGGCTCTCGCCATGGCGCAGCAGCACGAGCTTGTACATGTCAGGTTCCGGGTGATCGGTCGCAACGTCATTTTATAATCTCGCTCCCTTGACGGAAGCGGGAGCATCCGTGCAGTTCTTCATCGACAACGCGCTGCTGATCGCAGTGGCCTTCTTCAGCGGCGGCATGCTGCTGTGGCCGCTCCTGCGCTCGCGGGCCGGCGGCCCGGCTCTGACCACCCTGCAGGCCACGCAGTTGATCAACGGAAAGCATGCCCAGGTCGTCGACATTCGCGACGCCGCGGAGTTTTCGCGTGGCTCTCTTCCCAACGCAAGGAACATTCCCCTCGCTGAACTCGGCACGCGTGGGCCAAAGGAACTCAAGAAGGACCGGCCGGTCATCGTGCTCTGCAATGCCGGCAACATCGCGGGTCGGGCAGCGGCACAGCTGCGCGCCACCGGCGTGGCAGAGGTCTATGTTCTGGCCGGCGGCCTGAACGCATGGCGCGAGGCCGGTCTGCCGCTGAAGGCATGAGCACCCTGAGCGGACCCGAGCAGGATCCCTGCGCGCGACGGAAGCGTCGCGCAGGCGCCGCAGTTCGATAAGGCCGCAAACCGAACGACACACGATCATGACCGCCAAAGTATTGATGTACCGCACCCAGCACTGCCCGTACTGCCATCGTGCCGAGGCGCTGCTGAAGGCGCGCGGCGTCACGGAGATCGAAACCGTCCGCGTCGACCTCGACCCAGCGCGCCGTGACGAGATGGTCGAGAGGACCGGC
Organism: Burkholderiales bacterium; assembly: GCA_024641225.1. Lineage (GTDB taxonomy): Bacteria > Pseudomonadota > Gammaproteobacteria > Burkholderiales > Burkholderiaceae_F > JADJWR01. The sequence goes on from JAHEDN010000002.1 coordinate 16,909, forward strand.
CGTCGTACGGTGCCGCAGATCTTCATTGGCGCCACGCACGTCGGCGGCTTCGATGACCTGGCGGAACTCGACCACGAAGGACGGCTCACTTCGTTGCTTGCCGGCTGAATCAGTCCGGCTCCCCCAATCCAACAACCCCAGGAATCGCCATGGCAGAAGTCAAAGGGGCCGGCCAGCCGGCCGGCAACGGTCCGCAGGGAACCCCTGCCGGACCAGTATTCCAGCTGCAGCGCTGCTACCTCAAGGATGCCTCGCTCGAACTGCCGAATGCGCCGCACATTTTTCTCGAGCAGCAGTCGCCGAACATCGATGTGCAGCTCGAAGTCAACAACAGCGCGGTGGTGGACGGGATCTACGAAGTCGTGGTGCGCGTCACCGCCACGGCCAAGCTGGGCGACAAGGTGCTGTTCCTCGTCGAAGGCAAGCAGGGCGGCATCTTCGAGATACGGGGCGTGCCGAACGAGCAGTTCGAGCCGATCGTTGGCATCGTCTGCCCGAACATCATTTATCCGTACCTGCGTGCCAATGTCGCCGACCTGATCAGCCGCACCGGCCTGCCTCCGATCCATCTGGCGGAGATCAATTTCGAGGCGCTGTACCAGCAGCGACAGGCACAGCAGGCACAAGCGGGCGCAGCCGCGACGACCCCGACCCAGTAACCGTCGCAACCCGGCCGCCGCCGGCGGCAGTAGCGGACGCACCGGCCGTGAACATCACCATACTGGGCGCGGGCGCCTGGGGCACGGCGCTGGCCGCCTCGCTTTCGGAGCGTCACGACGTACAGTTGTGGGGGCGCGGCCGCGAGGCGGTGGCGGCAATCGCCGAGAAACGGCGCAACGGGCGCTATCTTCCCGGGATCGATCTGCCCTCAGCCCTGCAGTGCACGGCAGATTTCGTCGGCGCCGTTTCGCACGCGCGGCACGGCTTGCTGCTCATCGCCACGCCAACGGCGGCGCTCCGCATGCTTCTGCGCCGACTGAGTGGCAGCGCGCCGCTGCCCCCGGTGATCTGGCTGTGCAAGGGTCTGGAAGGCAGCAGCGCCGCGATGGCGCACGAGATCGTGCGCGACGAGCTCGGCGCGCATCCCGCGGGGCCGCTGGCCGGGCCCAGCTTCGCCCAGGAAGTTGCCCGAGCACTGCCGACTGCGCTCGTGGTCGCCGGACACGATTCGTTCTGCCGCCTCGTCACTGAAACGCTGCACGGACCGTCGCTACGCATCTATTCGACACACGACGTCGTCGGTGTCGAGGTCGGTGGCGCGGTCAAGAACGTGATGGCGATCGCCACCGGCATCTGCGATGCACTGGCGCTCGGCCACAACGCGCGCGCCGCACTGATCACCCGCGGCCTGGCGGAGATCACGCGTTTCGGACTTGCGATCGGCGCGTCGGCGCAGACGTTCATGGGCCTGACCGGCGTCGGCGACCTGATCCTGACCTGCACCGGAGAGCTGTCGCGCAACCGGCAGGTAGGCATCATGCTCGGCGAGGGACTCTCGCTGACGGACGCCCTCGCCCGTCTCGGCCACGTCGCCGAAGGGGTGTGGTCGGCAGGCGCTGTGCGCCAGCGTGCTGCAACGCTCGGTGTCCAGATGCCAATCACCGAGGCGGTGTGCGCCGTTCTCGATGAACAGATCTCGCCGCGCCAGGCCCTCGAGCGGCTGCTGGCCCGCGATCCAAAGCGCGAGACTCTCGAATGACGCCGCGCGCGGTCTGTGTCTTCTGCGGCTCGCAACCGGGCGCCACATCGGCCTATTTGGACGCTGCACGCGAACTCGGCGCGGAACTGGCGCGCCGGAGTGTGGCCGTGATTTACGGCGGCGGCCACGTCGGCATGATGGGCGCGCTCGCCGACAGTGCACTGGCCGCCGGCGGCGAGGTGATCGGCGTGATTCCCGAGCATCTGATGCGGCCGGAAGTCGCCCATCAGCGGCTGACCGAATTGCTGATCGTCGACTCGATGCACACGCGCAAGCGCACGATGGCCAGCCGCGCCGACGCGTTCGTCGTTCTCCCCGGAGGCTACGGCACCTTCGAGGAAATGTTCGAGATGGTGACGTGGCGGCAGCTGCGGTTGCACGCCAAGCCGGTCGGACTCGTCAACGTCGACGGCTACTTCGATCACCTGCTGGCCTTCCTGCAGCATGCCGCGCAGCAGGAGTTCATCCGACCGCAGCACCGCGATCTGCTGCTCGTCGCTCCGAGTCCGTCGGACCTGCTCGAGCGCCTGCTACGTCACATGGCCGCAGCGCGAAGCCCGGCGCTCGGCGACCTGGAAAGGAGCTGACCCGGATTCGGCGCCTCAGGCGCCGCCGGCGAAGCCCTGCTGTCGCCAGGCCTCGAAAACAACCACGGCCACCGCGTTGCTCAAATTCAGGCTGCGGCTGCCGGGCTGCATCGGCAGTCGCAACGACTGCGACGGCGCGAAGTGTTCGCGCACGCCGGCGGCCAGGCCACACGTTTCGCCGCCGAAGACGAGCCAGTCACCGGCGGCAAAGCGCACGGCCGTAAACAGCCGCTGCGCGCGCGTCGACAGCGCGAACATCCGCTCCGGATCGGGCTGCTCGGCCGCCATTAATGCATCGAAGCTGTCGTGCACGGCAACGCGCGCATATTCGTGATAGTCGAGACCGGCCCGGCGCAGCTGCTTGTCGGTCAACTCGAAACCGAGCGGGCGCACCAGATGCAGCCGTGCGCCGGTATTGGCGGCCAGGCGGATCACGTTGCCCGTGTTCGGCGGGATCTCGGGCGCAACGAGCACGATGTTGAACATGGCGAATGACGCCCTCCGGCACTGGCCAGACGATGCGGCGCAGCAAGATCAGTTGGCACAGGCGCCGAGCTGGCTCTGCGGGAATTCCTTCTGGATCTCCGCCAGCTGCTGCGTCAGCGCGGGATCCACGCCACGGATCTCGAAGCGGGTCGTTTCGCTGCCCGAGGCGCGCTCGGTCACCTGCACGCCTTTGAGGCCACGCCGCGTCAGGTCCACCTGATGTCGCTGCGCGAGTTCCTGGTCGCGAAACGAGCCGAGCACGATCGCATTCGGCATCTGCGTTGCCGGTCCCATCACGCGCAGGTCGCGGAATCCGCGACTGCGCAGATCCTGCGCGAGCCGTTCGGCCTCCACCCGCGTTGCGGCGGGCGGCAGGTAGACAATGAACCAGCCCGGTGCATCGACACGACGCGCCCGCAGCCGATCGCCGAGGGCCAGCGCCGCCAGCCGCGGCTGGATGCGGGCCAGGGCGGCCTCGTCGAAATCGCCGAGTTCGACGCACGCCAGTGTCCCGTTGCCGCCGCGCGCCGCTGGTGCTGGACCGCGCAACGCGGCGACCTGATCGGAGGACAGTACGCGAATCTGCTCCGGCGCGATCTGCCGCGCAAGTCGTTGCGGCTCGCGACCCGCGTCAGCCACAGGGCCGAACGCGCCCTGCCGCCAGGCGAGCAGAACAAGATTGGCAAGCAGCAGGAGCAGGAACGCCAGTCTCATTGGCTGCTGCCCGTGGCATCCTGGGGTGCCGTCGCCACCGTGGCGCAGGCGCGCAAGAAGACGCCGCGCAGCACCAGGTTCTCCTCGCGGACGGCCGACGGCAGCGCGGTGCCGGCACCGACGTACGGCGCCAGCAGCACCGCATACCCACCGGTCAGCACGACCATCGGATCGCCATTCTCATTGCGGAAATTGCGCACGAACCGCTCGATCAAGCCGAGCTGGCTGCCCAGCACACCCGAGGCGATCGCGTCGTCGGTGTTGTCGGGGTAGGCGACCATCTGGCCGCTCGCAAAAGGCAGATTCGCCGTGCCACGGGCAAGCGCCTCGTACATGAGGCGCACGCCCGGGGCGATGGCGCCGCCGACGAAGGAACCGTCGCCGGTCACTCCGTCCACCGTCGTCGCGGTGCCCGCGGTCACCACCACGAGCGAGCGGTCGGGGTGTGCGGCGCGGGCCGCGATCAGTGAATGCCAGCGGTCTACGCCGAGTTGGGCACTGTCGCGGTACCCGTTGCGGAGGACGACACCCTCATGCGCGAAGCGAGGTTGTGTTTCGAACCAGTGCACTGGCAACGCGAAGACCTTCTGCACCGCCTGCTCGACGGACCGCATCAGAACCGGTGCCGCCACGCCGCAGCCATAGGCCGCCCGTACCGGAACACGGGCGCGATCGGTCCATTCGCGCACCAGCGCGGGCGTCAATTCGGCAGGTGGCGCGTTGCGCATCGATCCGAATGCCGGCCCGACACGGCCGTCGAGCGTCATCAGCACCCATTTCAGCGCCGAGTTGCCGGCATCGAGCAGCAGCCAGTGCGCCGGCCCGTTCACGCCGTCCCCTGCACGCTGCCGGCATGTCCGCCCGCGAGGGCGAGTGCGGGACGCAGGTGACGCCGTTCGGCGTGGCCCATGCAGGCGAGCGCGGCCTGCCAGGCTGAACGTTCTTGGAGCGACCGTGCGGCGCTCATCCGCTCACCCGCATCGACAGTTCGCCGCTGCTGCACGCGCGCAGGCCCTGCTCGGTCGCCAGCAGCAACCGCCCTTCGCCATCGACCCCGAGCGCTCGCCCGCGAGCCACGCGCACCCCGAGTTCGAGCAGGTCGACCATCGCATCGCGCTGAGCGAACAGCGCCATGAAGCGTGGCTGCAACGGGACGAATCCGCTCGCCTCGTAAATCTGCAGCGCCTCGAGGATCGCGGCAGCGATGTCCCCGATCAGCACCTCGCGCTTCCCAGCCTCCACCGAGGTCTCGTCGAGCGCCGCGGCCGGCTGGCCAATCGAATCACGAGTCGCAGGGTCAAGGTGCAGATTGATGCCGACGCCGATGACCAGCGTTCGCCGTCCCAGGCCATCGACGGCCAGTTCGCACAACACCCCGCCCAGCTTGCGGCCCGCGAGAAGCAGGTCGTTGGGCCACTTCAGGTCCACCGCTGCACCGGCGGCGCGCAGCGCCTCGGCGGCGCCGATGCCGCAGGCCAACGTCGCGGCGGCTATGCGTGCTTCCCCCACCGTCATCGGTACCGCCAGCGAGAACAACAGCGCGCCACCCGGACCGGCAAACCAGCGCCGGCCTTGACGACCGCGCCCCGCGGTCTGGTGAAGCGCCGCGCGCAGCAGCGGGCATCTCGGCTGCTCCAGCCGAACTCGCTGGAGCAGATCCGCATTGGTCGATCCGGTTTCCTGGACGGCCTCGACGTCGAACTGCGGCGCCACCTTCGCGATCAGTTCACCGGCAAGCGGCGAGACAGCTGCGCGGCGGCTCTCAACGGCCCCCCCATTGGAATTAGCGATGCAGGACAAAGTGAATCACCGGCGGGGCATGAGGCACGAATGCCACAGACGCGGCCATTCGCGTCGCTGCGCAAGACCGCAATTGCTCAAAATTTACCATCGGCGCGTGGCGCAGCCATCGTCGCCTTGCCTGTTCCGGAGGCGGTCACCACAATCACGGCGCCCGACATGACTTCCGCCCCTTCCCCCCTGCCGCTCGCCGGTCGCCGCCCCGGGCCAGTGCCAGCACGGCGCGCCTCGCCGCTCGCGCGCGTCGCGCTGCTTGCCTACGTCGTGCTGCTGGTCTACGGCAGCCTGTCGCCATGGGCAGGCTGGCGATCGCTCGGCGTCGGCCCGCTCGAATTCGTTCGAGCGCCATGGCCCGCCTACGTGACCGGCTTCGACCTGACCCTGAACGTGCTGGCCTACGCCCCGTTGGGGCTGCTCATTCCTCTCGCGCTGCACCCGCGCCTGCGCGGCCTGCCTGCGTTCGTGGCCGCCGCCGGGGCGGCGGCGGTCCTGTCGTTGGTGATCGAAAGTCTGCAGAACTACCTGCCGGCCCGCATCGCGTCGAACCTCGACGTACTCACCAACGTCGCCGGCGCATCGCTAGGCGCGCTTGCCGCGACGGTGCTGGCGCCAAAGCTGATCGATGGGCGTCAGGTGCAGCTGGCGCGCCAGCGCTGGTTCCGCCCACGCTCGGCGGTCCTGCTGCTGCTCGTTGCGCTCTGGCCCCTGGCGCAGATCCACCCGGGCCCCATGCTGTTCGGCAACGGCGAGCTGGACCGCGAACTGATCGCCGCGCTGCTCGAACTCGCCAACCGCCGGCTGCCGGTCTTCGATGCCGGCCAGTTCGCGGCGGCGGAAGTGCTGGTCACCGCATGCGGCATGCTCGCCGCCGGCGCGGCGCTCTCCGCCGCGACGAAGCAGGACGCGCCGCGGCTGCGCCTGCTGCTGCTGTTGCTCGCCACCGCGCTGGGAACCAAGGGAATCACCTATGGCCACGAATTCGGTCCCGAACGCGCGCTTGCCTGGTTGACGCCCGGAGCGGTCGCCGGCCTGGCTATCGGCCTGCTGGCAGTGACCGCGGCAGCAACGGCCGCGTCCGCACACGCGGCCTCGATGCTGTCCGCCGCGGCACTGTTGGTGCTGGTCGTCGCTGTCAATGCAGTGCCTCCCAACCCCTATCACGCCCATTGGCTGGCGGCCTGGCAGCCCGGTCGCCTGCGCGACCTCGCGGCGGCCACAGACTGGCTGGCGCAAGCCTGGCCGTACGCAACGCTGGCAGCGCTGCTTTGGGCGCTGCGGCTGGGGCGCCGTCCGCCGGGGCAGCCGCAGGACGCGTGAGCCTGCCAATCGGGGCTTCGTAGAATCGGCCTTTCGCGAGAACGCAATGAGTTACTACGAACGCCACGTCTTCTTCTGCCTGAACCAGCGCGACGACGGGCGCGCCTGCTGCGCGATGCACGATGCCGAGCGACTGCAGGCCCATGCGAAAGCAAGGATCAAGACGCTCGGCCTCAACGGAAGGGGCATGGTGCGCATCAACAAGGCGGGTTGCCTGGACCGCTGCGACGAAGGACCCTGCATGGTCGTATACCCGGACGCCATCTGGTACACGTACGTCGACGAGCAGGACATCGACGAAATCATCGACCGCCATCTGGTCGGCGGCGAGCCTGTCGAAAGGCTGCGCCTGCCGAGCGGCGATTGAGCCGGCGCACCCGCTTCGAGTGCCTGGCACACCACCCGCAGCGGCCAGGCCTCCGCCCATGACTGCACGATTGCACGCACGCAGCGATCGGCGGCTGGTCGACGGGCCGGCTGGTCGCATCGAAGTCGCCGTCGACTCGCCGCAGAGCGCGCCGGCGGGGCTGGCCTTCATCGGCCACCCGCATCCGCTGTACGGCGGCACACTGGAGAACAAGGTGGCGGCGACGCTGGCGCGCGCCTTCACCAGCGTTGGCTGGCTGGCGGTTAGGCCGAACTTCCGCGGGGTAGGCGCCAGCGAAGGCGAGCACGATCATGGGCGCGGCGAGACCGACGACTTCCTCCACCTGATCGAAAGTTCGCCGCATTGGCTGGGCATCAGCGGCGCCGAGCTGCCACGGGCGCTTGCGGGGTTCTCCTTCGGCAGCTTCGTCGCTGCGCAGGCCGCCACGCGGCTGGCGCCACCGGCGTCGCACCTGGTCCTGGTGGGTGCGGCGGCCGGAAAGTGGCCGCTGCCACCGGTGGCCACCGACACGCTGGTGATCCATGGCGAATTCGACGAGACGATTCCGCTGGCGCATGTCTTCGAATGGGCGCGACCGCAGGACCTTCCGGTGGTCGTGCTACCCGGCGCCGATCACTTCTTTCATCGCCGGCTGTCAACGCTAAAGAGGCTGGTCTGCGAGCATGTGCTGGCGCGTCGCGTGCACGGATGACGGAAGGCGGCAGCGTCCACTAAGATTGGCTCCCGGGGCTGCGCAGCGGACCCCGTAGTGGTCGGGGCATGCGATTTGAACCTCCGTCGCGCGGCCACGCAATCCTCTGCGACCATGGCCATGCGGGTTGCTCCGCTGACTGAAGAAGAACTCAATGGCTGACCTGCGCATATTCGGCAAGACACCCAAGGGCACCGAGGAACTCGCCTCACGGAGCGGCGCGCTGTCGATGGCCCAGCGCCGGCTGTTGATCCTCGTCGACGGCGTGCGCGACGCCGCGCAGCTGGCCGCAATCGTGCCGTCGGCTTTCGACGAATCGCTCACCGTGCTCGAGGAGGGCGGCTACATCGTGCTGGTCGGCCAGAGCGCGCGTGGCGCGGACGCCGCGCCGACCCCATCGATGTCGATTCCCGTATCGGAAATGACCACGGTGCACGAGGCCAGGCAGCGTGCTGCGCAGGAAGTG
>JAHEDN010000135.1 GCA_024641225.1 Burkholderiales bacterium
GGCTTTCGCGGATCGCCTCGGCCGAGGCGAGGCCCGGGAAGCGGGCGGCCTTCGCCAGCGCCTTCGTCTTCAGCGTGGCGAGGAACATGCGCGTATAGAGGAGGTTGAAGCCGCGCGCCAACGCCGCTCCGCCGGCCGCCAGGTCGAGCGGCGAGCCGATCGACGCCGCCGCGGCGACGAAGCTCGCATCGGTGCCGCGCTCGCCGAGCCACTTGGCGAGCATGTTGCCGCCGAGCGAGATGCCGACCGCTTGCAGCCGCGCGGCGGGATGCAGCGCGTGCGCTCGGCGCAGGATCCAGTCGCCCTCCTCTGAATCGCCGGAGTGGTACGCGCGCGGCAGACGGTTCGGCTCGCCCGAGCAGCCGCGAAAGTGCGGCACCAGTCCGCGCCAGCCACGGTCGACTGCCGCCCGCATGATGGCCCGTGCGTAGTGCGACTGCGAGCAGCCCTCCAACCCGTGAAACAGCACCAGCACCGGCGCGTCGACGGCGGCAGGTTCGGGCAGCGCGAAATCGACGTCGACGAAATCGCCATCGGTCGCATCCCACCGCTCGCGCCGGTACTCGACCCGCGGCAGCGGGACCAGCCGCGCCGCCGCGATGGTCTGCAGATGCGCGCCCGGCAGCCACAACGGCGCGCGGTAACTCGACTCGATCAGCGGCATGAATACGAGGAGACGGCTGGCGAAAGACGCGGCGCGCAGAGCGCGCCGCCCGTGTCAGTTGTCCTGCGCGCCGGCGCCGAGCCGCCTCAAGGCGGCGCGCCTGACTGTCTTTTGCGGTCCGGATGCACGTGCGAGCCGCGGGCTCGCGTACATCCAGACCGCTCAGTGCAGCGGCCCCGTTGGCGACTCGACTTCGGTGGCCTGCCCCTCCGGCGCCGGCGACGCGTGGTGCAGCACCATCTTCCAGCCGGACGGCGTCTTCACGTAGGCGTTGGTTGCGATCACGTGCACGATCTTCTGCGAGCGCCCCTGCTGGACCAGGACTTCCTCGACCACGTTGTGCAGGGCGATCATCGGCGTTTCCAGCGTCTTCTTCGACGCGGCGCGAACACGCAACGGACCGTTGGCCAGGATTGCGCGCCAGGAGCCGATCACCGCGCCATGGCCGACCAGGCGCGGCCCGTTCGGATGCACGCAGCACACGTCGGCGTCGTCGAGCCAGAGGTCGACCGCAGCGTCGGCGTCGGCGGCCTCGAGCGCTTCGTAGAAGGCCTGTTCGCACTCATCGCTGGATGCGAAAAGAAGCGGCTTGACGAGCCTCGACACGATCGCGTCTCCGGCCTCAGTGATGGCCCGTGACCTTCTCGCCGGCCTTCAGCCGATAGCGGGTGCCGCAGTACGGGCACATCGCTTCGCCCCGCGTGACGACGTCGAGGAACACGCGCGGATGGTGGTTCCATACCGGCATCTGCGGGTTCGGACAGAACGCCGGCAGATCGCTGGCCGCGAGTTCGACGACCGGCAACCCGGCTGCCGCGGTGCTCATACCTTGGTCAACCAGCGACGGTACTTCTCGGCCCGGCCGTTGACGACGTCGAAGAACAGGCTCTGCAGCTTCTCGGTCAGCGGTCCGCGGCGGCCGGCGCCGATCTGCCGGCCGTCGACCTCGCGAATCGGCGTGACCTCGGCAGCGGTGCCCGTGAAGAATGCCTCGTCCGCCAGATAAACGTCATCGCGGGTCATCGGCTTGGCGGTGATCGTGTAGCCGAGGTCCCGCGCCAGTTCGATGATCGTCGCGCGGGTGATGCCAGTCAGGCCCGAGACCATCTGCGGCTCGAAGATCTGGCCGTCGCGCACCACGAACAGGTTCTCGCCGGCGCCCTCGGCAACGAAACCCTGCGTGTCGAGAAGCAGGGCCTCGTCGTAGCCGTCGTTGGTGGCCTCGAGGTTGGCGAGGATCGAGTTCACGTAGTGGCCCGCCGTCTTCGAGCGCACCATCGATACGTTGATGTGGTGGCGCGCGTACGAGGACGTCTTGACGCGGATGCCCTTCTGCAGGCCTTCCTCGCCGAGGTAAGCGCCCCAGGGCCAGGCGGCGATCGCTAGGTGAACCTTGGCGCCCTTCGGGCTGACGCCCATCTTCTCCGAGCCGTAGAAAGCCAGCGGCCGCAGGTAGCAGGATTCGAGCTTGTTGGCCCGCACCACCTCGCGCTGTGCCTCGTTGACGACTTCGCGCGTGTACGGAATGTCCATCATGAAGATCTTGGCCGAGTTGAAAAGCCGCTCGGTGTGCTCCTGTAGGCGGAAAATCGCCGTGCCGACCTCGGTCTTGTAGGCGCGAACGCCCTCGAAGACGGCCAGGCCGTAGTGGAGCGAATGCGTCAGCACGTGCGTGTTCGCATCGCGCCAAGGCACCAGCTTGCCGTCGTACCAGATGAACCCGTCGCGGTCGGCCATCGACATCTTTTTCTCCCATCTCGCAGGGCGCGATTCTAGCCGGGCGCGTCGCCGGCGACCGGCCCCCTACAATCGCCGCCGTGTCCTCCGACCAGACCCGTGCGCGCCGTCAGATCCTGCTGCTCGTCACCTGCCAGGCGCTGCTCTACATCAACAACGTCACCCTGATCACCGTCAACGGGCTGGTCGGCCTTGCGCTGGCGCCGACCCCGCTGCTGGCCACGCTTCCCGTCACCACCTACATCATCGGCGCTGCGCTCACCACGCTGCCCGCGTCGCTGGCGATGGGACGCTACGGAAGGCGCGCCGGCTTCATGTTCGGCACCACGATGGGCTTCATCGGGACGACGATCGCCGCCGTTGGCGTGTTCACCGGGAGCTTCGCGCTGGTGTGCGCCGGCACTTTCGTCGTCGGGTTGTACAACGCCTTTGCGCAGTACATGCGCTTCGCCGCCGCCGACGTGGCCGACGCCTACGCGCCGCACCTGAAGGAGCGCGCGATCTCGTGGGTGCTCGCCGGCGGACTCGCCGGCGGGATCATCGGCCCGGAAATGAGCAAGCTCACCCGCGAGGCCCTGCCGACCGCGTTCGCCGGGACCTACCTCGCCCTGGCCACGGTGGCACTGGTCGCTTGCGCCATCGCCAGTCGGCTCCACATCCCGCAACCGGTGCCCTCGGCCACCGGCGGCGCGGCGCGCCCGCTGAAGCAGATCGTCAGCGAGCCGGCCTTCGTCGTCGCCGTGCTGGTCGGCGCCGTCAGCTACGGCGCGATGAACCTGCTGATGACCGCCACGCCGCTGGCGATGAAAGTATGCGGTTTCGGCTACCCGCAGGCCGCCGACGTGATCATGTGGCACGTGATCGCGATGTTCGCGCCGGGGTTCGTCACCGGCTCGCTGCTGCGCCGTTTCGGCAGGGAGCGGGTGATGCTCGCCGGCTGCGCGCTGATGTTCGCCACCGTCGCGGTGGCGCACGCCGGACTCAGCTACTGGCACTTCTGGATCGCGCTCTTTGCGCTCGGTGTCGGCTGGAATTTCATGTTCACCGGCGCAACCGCGCTGCTCACCTCGACCTACCGCCCGGCGGAGAAGGCGCGCGCGCAGGGGATCAACGACCTGGCCGTGTTCCTGACCATGATCACCTCGTCGGCGGCCTCCGGCGCGCTGCTGTCGGCCACGGGCTGGACGGACCTCAACCTGTATTCGCTGCCGGCACTCGCGCTTGCCACGGCGGCGCTGCTGTGGCTTCACCGGCGCACGCCGCCGCAGGCCGTCCCGCTGTCGCCGGCATGACGCGGCGATGATCGGGCGCGCGCTGTTCGGCTGCCACCCGCGCAAAGCGCGGGCGCGGCGCACCGCGTGGCTGGCCGACCTGCGCGTGGTGGCGCCGGCACTCGTCGCGCTCGCGGCCTGGGGGCTGGTCACCGGCGTGGCGATGGTCAAGAGCGGGCTGACGCAGTGGCAGGCGCTCGGCATGTCGCTGCTGATGTTCGCCGGCAGCGCGCAACTGGCCGCGCTGCCCCTGATCTCCAGCGGTGCGCCGGTGTGGGTCGTTCTGCTGACCGCCGCGGTGGTCAACCTGCGCTTCGTGATCTTCTCGGCCGGGCTGTACCCGTACTTCCGCCATCTGCCGCTCGCCAAGCGAATCGCGCTCGGCTATGTCACCGGCGACGTCAGCTTCGCGCTCAGCGTCTCGCGCTGGTCGGTGCAGCCGCTGCCGGTCACCGGCAGCAGCGAGCGGACCTGGTTCTATCTCGGCATTGCCTCCGGCACCTGGGTGGTGTGGCAGGTGTCGTCGATCGCCGGGATCTTCCTCGGCGGCGGCATCCCGGCCGGCTGGGGTCTGGACTTCGTCGCCATCCTGGCGCTCGCCGCGCTCGTGCTGCCGATGATCGTCGGCGCTGCCGCGCTATCAGGCGCGCTCGTCGCGGCGGTGGTCGCGGTACTCGCCGCCGGCGCGCCGCTGAAGCTCGGGCTGGTGGTCGCCGTGACTGCGGGCATCAGCGCCGCGATAGTCGTCGACATCTTTGTCGATCGGATCGGCAGGACGGCATGAGCACCCTGGAGATCTGGCTCGCCATCATCGGCATGACCGTCATCACGCTCGCCACGCGAACGGTGATGATGATCTTCGGTGACCGCATCCCGCTGCCGGAGCGCCTCCAGCACGCGTTGCGCTTCGCGCCGGCCTGCGCGCTAACCGCGCTGATCGCGCCCGAACTGCTGACCGAGCAGGGCGCGTGGGCGATTTCGCTGACCAACGCAAAGTTCGTTGCCGGCACGATCGGCATTGCCGTCATGCTGGCGACGCGCAACATGATGGCAACGTTGGGCGCGGGCATGGCAATCTATCTCGCCCTGCGCCATTTCGGCTGAGCGCGTGCGAGCGCCCTGGCGCGAAGACGGAACTCAGGGCCCGTCGATCCCGAACACCGTGCGCCAAAGCGACTTCACGGCGGCCGCCTCGCCAGCGACCGTGTCGGGCGGCACGCGCGCGTAGGTCGCGTTGTTCAGCCGCAGTTCGTGCTGCAACCTGCGGAAAGTGCGGTAACCGTCGGCGACCTCGGCGGCGAGGCGCACGTCGACGAGGCCAAGCTCGCCCGCGATGTGCAGCAGCGCGATGTTGCCGAGGTTGCCCAGCAGACGCCGCTGAGTGTTCGAGTGGGCGAGCACGAGGAACTGGACGATGAACTCGACGTCCACCATGCCGCCGCGGTCGTGCTTGAGATCGAACAGGTCGCTGCGGTTCGGATGTCCCTCCAGCATGCGCCGGCGCATGTCGATCACGTCGGCCGCGAGCGGGCCGCGCTCGCGCGACATGGCCAGCACCTCGTTGCGCAGCCGCTCGAAGCGTTCGCCGATTGCGGCATCGCCGGCAACGAAGCGCGCCCGGGTCAGCGCCTGATGCTCCCATGTCCACGCGCCGCTGCCGCCTTCGCGTCGCTGGTACTGCTCGAAGGCCTCGATCGGCACTGCCGGCATGCCGGCCTCACCGTTCGGCCGCAGGCGCAGGTCGACGTCGAACAGCACGCCGCTGGAAGTGATCGTGGTCAGCCACAGCACGATGCGGCGCGCCAGTCCGACGTAGTTCGGCGCCGCGTCGGGAGCCTCGTCGTCGTAGACGAAAACCAGGTCCAGGTCGGAAGCGTAGCCAAGCTCTTTGCCACCGAGCTTGCCGTAACCGAGGACCGCGAAGCGCGGCACCTCGACGTGCCGGCGCGGGGCGACCTGCCATGCCTGTTGCAGCACGGCGCCCAGCGTCGCGTCGGCCAGCGCCGACAGGTGATCGGCGAGGCGCTCGACCGACAGCCGATCGTCGAGATCGGCAATCAGCAGCCGGAACACCTGCGCATGGTGCTCGTCGCGCACCAGATTCATCCGCCCCTCGACGTCGTCGCCGAGTTCGGCCAGGTGCGCGTGCAGTTCCGCCGCGTACTCGCGGAAATCCACCGCGCTGTCGTTGGTGAGGTCGGTCAGCCGCTCGTCGAGGAGTTCGTCGAGCAGGATCGGCCGCTGCACGAGGTAGTCGGTGGCCCAGCGGCTGGCGGAGAGCAGGCGCAGCACCCGCTCGAAGGCGTGCGGATACTGTGCCAGCAACGCGATGTAGGTGCTGCGGCCGGCGATCGACTCGAGCAGCTGCGCCAGCCGCGCCAGCACCTCGTCCGCGCTTACCGTGCGCGGCAGTTCGGCCATTCGGGCCACGGCCTGCAAGATCAGCCGCTCGATCGTCGCCCGCGTGGTGTCGGTGGCCGCGAGCACGCGCCGCGCCTCGAGAAGAGCGCGAACGCGCGCGGCACATGCCGTCGCATCGTCCACCCCCGCAGCGCGCAGCCGTTCGAGCAACGCTACCTCGTCGTCGCCAACCGAGACCTCGGCGTCGTCCTGCGGCGGCGTCATGAACACGCTGTCGAAGGCGGCGGCAACCTCCTCGGTCACGGCATCGAAGCGTTCGCGCAACTCGCCTGCCGATGCCAGGCCGAGCATCGCCGCCACCCTTGCCAGCGCCACCTCGTCGGCCGGCAACTGATGCGTCTGCGCGTCGTCGACGTACTGCAGCGCATGCTCGAGCCGGCGCAGGAAGACGTAGTGCGCGCCCAGCCGCTCGGCGAGCGCCGCGAGCAGCACGCCGACCTGCGCCAGCGTGGCCAGCGCGGGCAGCGTGGCGCGGTCGCGCAGGCGAGCGTCGCGCCCGCCGCGGATCACCTGCAGCGTCTGCGCGATGAACTCGATCTCGCGGATTCCGCCGCGGCCGAGCTTGACGTTGTCATCGTGCGCGTCCACACCACCGGCGCGGCGTGCCGATCTTGCCCGAGTCTGGGCACGGATCTGCGCGTGGAGATCGCGCAGCGACGCGATCGCGCCAAAGTCGAGGTACTTGCGAAACACGAACGGCCGCACCAGCGCTTCGAGTGCGCCCCGCTGCCGCTCGA
>JAHEDN010000463.1 GCA_024641225.1 Burkholderiales bacterium
GCGCTGCTGGCCACAGGGGTGGCTACGCGCGCAGCCTGCGCGGCTTTCGGTACCGGCGCCGAGCATTTCGATGACATCGAGGCGCTCGACGAACGCGCACGCGAACTCGGCCAGCCGGGCGCGACGATCCTCGTCAAAGGCTCTCGCTTCATGAGGATGGAGCGTGTCGTGGCCGCGCTCGGAGCGGTGACGGCGGGAGCGCGCTGATGCTGCTCGAACTATTTGAATGGCTGGCGCGCGACATCCGCGCTTTCAACGTCTTCTCGTACCTGACGTTGCGTGCGGTGCTCGCTGCCGGTACCGCGCTGGTGATCGGCCTGGTTGCCGGCCCCCGGGTGATCCGCAAACTGACCGAGCTGAAGATCGGCCAGGCGATCCGCACCGAGGGGCCGCAGTCACACCTGTCGAAATCGGGAACGCCGACGATGGGTGGAGCGTTGATCCTGATCTCGATCGGCGTGACCACGCTGTTGTGGGCCGATCTCACCAACCGATTCATCTGGGTCGTGCTGCTGGTCACGCTGGGTTTCGGCTGGATCGGCTGGGTCGACGACTACCGAAAGGTCGTGCGCCGCAATCCGAAGGGCATGAGTGCGCGCGAGAAATACTTCTGGCAGTCGCTGATCGGCGTCGTGGCTGCGCTCTACCTGGCGTTTGCGATCGCCGCGCCGACCACCGAGCGGCTGCTGCCGCTGGTCTGGGAATGGGTGACCAGCGGCTTCGTGCTCGACCTGCCCAGCCGTTCCGACCTGATCGTGCCTTTCTTCAAGAACTACGCCTATCCGATGGGCGTGTTCGGCTTCGTGCTCCTTTCCTACCTGGTCATCGTCGGCACGAGCAATGCCGTCAACCTGACTGACGGACTCGATGGCCTTGCGATCCTGCCGGCTTCGATGATCGGCGCGGCGCTCGGCATCTTCGCCTACGTCGTCGGCCGCGCGGACTTTTCACGCTACCTGCTGTTTCCCTTCATTCCCGGCGCTGGCGAGCTGGTGATCATCTGTGCGGCGATCGCAGGCAGCGGGCTCGCGTTCCTCTGGTTCAACGCCTATCCGGCGCAGGTATTCATGGGCGACGTCGGCGCGCTCGCGCTCGGCGGCGCGCTCGGCACGATCGCCGTAATCACGCGGCAGGAGATCGTTCTCTTCATCATGGGCGGCGTGTTCGTTGCCGAGACCGTGTCGGTGATGCTGCAGGTCGGCTACTTCAGGATGACCGGCGGCAAGCGCATCTTCCGCATGGCGCCGCTGCACCACCACTTCGAGCTTTCCGGCTGGAAGGAAAACCAGGTCGTGGTCCGATTCTGGATCATCACCATCATGCTGGTGCTGGTCGGGCTGGCAACGCTGAAGATCCGATGATCGACGTTGCCGGCCAGACTGCGGTGGTGCTCGGCCTCGGCCAGTCGGGGCTCGCGATGGCGCGTGCGCTGTTCGAGGGGGGCGCGGTCGTCCGTGTCGCCGACACGCGCGACGACCCACCGATGCGGGAGGCCTTGGGCGCCGAACTGCCACGGGTCCGCTTTGCCAGCGGCACGTTCGACCGCAGGTTGCTCGATGGCGCGACGCTGCTTGCGCTGAGCCCCGGACTGTCGCCGACGCACTCGGCCGCTGCTCCCATCGTCACGGCGGCGAAGAAAGCCGGCATCGACGTCGTGGGCGAGATCGAACTCTTTGCCCGTGCTCTAGTTAGCCTGAAAACCAGTCGTGACTACGCGCCGCGCGTCGTCGGCGTGACCGGAACCAATGGCAAGACCACGACGGCGCGCCTGGCCGCGCTGCTGATCGAGCGCTCGGGGCGCACCGTTGCCTTGGCCGGCAACATCTCGCCGACCGCGCTGGACGCGCTGCGCGAGTGCCTGCGAACCGATCGGTTGCCGGACACTTGGGTGCTGGAACTGTCGAGCTTCCAGCTCGCCACGACGCGATCGCTGGCCTGCGACGCGGCCGCGGTGCTCAACATTTCCGAGGACCACCTCGACTGGCACGGCAGCTTCGACGCCTACG